>NZ_JAUSZN010000001.1:4167500-4320000 GCF_030817595.1 Neobacillus niacini | reverse complement strand
GAAAAGTTTTTTCTTGGTAAATGGATCAACTGTCGGTAATTTAGCGATGATCCTGTCAGTTTGTGAGAAGGATGATGTTATCCTTGTTCAACGAAATTGCCATAAGTCTGTATTAAATGCTATTAAGTTAGCTAAGGCCAGACCCGTTTTTTTAGAACCTGAATATAATTCAGAATGGAAAACATCAACTGGTGTTGCAGAAAAAATTGTGGAAAAAGCCATTTCCCTCTATCCAAATGCGAAAGCGGTTGTTTTAACCTATCCAAATTATTATGGTATGGTATATGATTTAAAAAGTATCATTGACCTTGCACATCTTAAAAACATACCTGTATTAGTAGATGAGGCACATGGTCCTCATTTTATTATTGGTGAGCCCTTTCCGGCACCCGCAATTCAATTAGGGGCAGATATGGTTGTGCACTCAGCACATAAAACATTGCCGGCCATGACTATGGGTTCTTATTTACATATAAACAGTGAACGAGTCAACCTCGATAAGGTGAAGGACTACCTGCAAATGCTTCAGTCTAGCAGCCCATCATACGTTATCATGGCTTCACTGGATATAGCCAGAAACTATTTAGCAACGTATCATCGAAACGATTTAGAATACCTAAAACAAGAAATATTGGATTTTAAAAAAGAGCTTTCAGCGATCCAAAGCATTAAGGTACTAGAGTATCCTAACCCACCCGGGGATCCATTAAAAATAACCATACAGTCAAGGTCTAAGTTAAGTGGATTTGAACTCCAGAAAAGATTTGAAGAGCTAGGAATCTATACCGAATTAGCAGATCCACTTAATGTCCTATTTATCCTTCCCTTATTGAAGGAAAACCAGGACTATCCATTAGTAAGAGCAGGTAGAAAAATAAAAGCGCTGCTAGAGGAAATACCTTATCATCCAATTGAGAATGAAACTTTAGTTAGTACAGGAAAGATATCTGAGTTAGCAATTTCCCATGACAAGTTGTCTAATATGGGGAAACAGCTAATACCCATTTCGGAAGCAGCGGGGCAGGTATGTGCAGAGACGATTATTCCATACCCGCCGGGAATTCCTCTTCTGTTAATGGGGGAGTTCATTACGGAGGAAAAGGTGAAGCAGCTAACGCAGCTAATCAATACCGGAGCGAGATTTCAAGGAGGTTCCTTCCTAGACTTAAATCAAATTAACATAGTAAGAACAAGTTATTAAATTGAATAAATGAATGGAGAAGTTTATATGAGTTACTTTATTACCCTTGAAGGTGTCGAGGGATCTGGCAAATCGACAATCATTAATTTCATAAAAGAGTCGTTAGAGACTAGTGGAAAAAAGGTAGTTGTAACAAGAGAGCCAGGAGGAATTGATATAGCAGAGCAAATACGTTCCGTTATTCTAGATAAAAACAATACTAAAATGGAGGGGAGAACAGAAGCCCTCCTCTATGCTGCAGCAAGAAGGCAGCATTTAGTGGAAAAGGTGATCCCGTCTCTTAATGAAGGCAAAATTGTTTTATGTGATCGGTTTGTAGATAGCAGCCTAGCCTATCAGGGATTTGCTAGAGGGTTAGGTATTAGTGAGGTCTTTTCCATTAATAAATTTGCAATTGGTGACCTAATGCCGGATTTAACTCTTTACTTGGATTTAGACCCTAAGATAGGGTTAAGTCGAATTGCCAAAAATAAAGAAAGAGAAATAAATAGATTAGATTTAGAAGAAATAAATTTCCATCTTAGCGTTCGGGAAGGCTATGAAGAAGTAATGAAGATGTTTCCAGAAAGAATGATTAGAATCGACGCCAATCAGGAAGTGGAAGAAGTAATGGCTGATATTAATGAAGTATTGGCAGCGAGACTTAAATAGCACCTTAAAAAAGCTGGCTTCAACTATGAAGCCAGCTTTTAATCTGCCTATTTATCTCCGTAAGGGTCAATCGTTTGAATGGTTCCATCACTGTTATATTTTAGTTCCGTGTACTTCACAGAACGCTTATGGTTCACACCATCTGATAACTCGCAATCGTGATAGAACAGGTACCATTTATCATTAAACTCAACAATTGAATGATGTGTGGTCCAGCCAATAACAGGGGTAAGAATCGTACCTTTAAACACAAATGGACCTTGTGGGTTATCACTTACCGCATAAACAATTTTATGGGTTGTACCAGTTGAATAAGATAGATAGTAAAGACCATTGTATTTGTGAACCCATGGACCTTCAAAATATCTTCTTTCTTCGTCACTTGCAAGAATCGGGCTGCCATCTTCGTCAACAATGGAAATTTCTTTTGGCTCACTTTTGAAAGTAAGCATGTCATCGCTTAGTTCAGCTACTCTTGGTCCTAATGCAGGCGCATCTGGTGCGGGGCCTTCTGCGTCAGGAACAAATGTACCAGTCTGCCACTTTTCCAACTGACCTCCCCAAAGGCCGCCGAAATAAACATAGGCTTTTGAATCTTCATCCACCAGTACAGCTGGGTCAATGCTGAAGCTGCCTGGTATGTAGTTTTCCTCTGGAGTAAAAGGACCTGAAGGATTAGGGCTTGTTGCGACACCAATTCTGAATATGCCATCTTTATCCCTTGCTGGGAAGAATAAATAATATGTGTTATTTTTGTAAGCTGCATCAGGTGCCCACATTTGTTTAGAAGCCCATGGAACATCTTTTACATGAAGCGCTTCCCCGTGGTCAACAACAGGTGAGGTAACATCATCCATAGATAGGACATGGTAATCTTCCATTTTATATTGGTCGCCATTATCATTAGAAGGTTCATCGTGATCTAGGTCATGAGATGGATAAATATAAAGCTTTCCTTCAAACACATGTGCGGAAGGATCTGCGGTGTAAATGTGTGTAACTAAAGGCTCATTTGGTTTTGAGTTTTTCTCCATAATATCTCCCCATCGAATAATATAGTGATTTACAAATTTATTATAACTGATGTTAATGGACTTTGTATATCCGAACAACTAACTTTTTTTCCCCCTCTTAAAAAAGAGGGGAAACTCGCATGGGTAAGATTATAAAACTCTGGATTCTTCTTTTATGAAATTTTCAACCACAAAAGCAGAAACACCTAATACGGTCGAATACTTTCCAAGTCCGGAAAAATCCAGCTTCATTTCATGTTGATGATGGGTGAGTGTGTGATTTTTAATGGTATTTCGAATTGGCTCCTCTATCCATTCTTTTGTTAAAGCTAATCGATTACCCACGATTACCTGATCAGGGTTAAAGGTATTGATAATGTTATTGATACCATATCCAAGATAACCACCGATTTTTCGGAATAGATTCTTGACGGCCTCATCACCATTTTCTGCTTGGTGTATTAAAGATTCAAGTGTATCTGTGTTTTCACCAGCCATCTCCAGCAGGGCATGTTCAGAAGCATATGCTTCCCAACAGCCTCGGCTGCCACAACTGCATGGTTTTCCGTCAATATCGATAATCATGTGTCCCATTTCACCTGAGAATCCATTTTTGCCCTGATATAAATCTTTATTTAAAATAATTCCTACACCGATACCAATCCCAGCACTAATATAAATAATGTTTTGATAGTCTTGGCCAGCACCAAACTGTTGTTCACCAAAGGCCCCGGCATTTGCCTCATTCTCAATAATCACAGGAACTTGGAATATCTTTTCGAGATCCACTTTTAACTGTATATTTGTCCAGCCTAAGTTTGGAGCAAGAAGGACAGAGCCCTCTTTGTTCACAATTCCAGGAACACCGACTCCTATACCTATAACTCCATACCTGCTGCTAGGCATTTCATCGATAACCGACTGGACCATGTTCTGAACAGTGCTTAAAATCGTTGGATAGGGAGTTCGATTAACCAGTTGATTTTTTTCTATTAAAATATTGCCTTTTAAATCGGTCAGTACACATAATACATAGTTTACCCCGATATCAATTCCAATTGCATATCCTGCCACTTTATTAAAGTGAAGGATAACGGGCCGTCGCCCGCCACTTGATTCACCTGGTCCTGATTCAAAAATAAGTTCTTCTTCTAATAATTCATTTACAAGAGAAGAAACAGTTGCCTTATGTAAACCAGATACCTGAGCAATGTCCGCCCTTGAAATCGGCTCCTTTTCCATAATTAATTGTAATACCAGTGCTTTATTATTTTTTTTAACTATTTGTTGATTCCATGTCATGGTTACCACTTATAAAAACTCCTTATTTGGTAGTATCTTAATAGTAGCATAAACTTTGTTTATTGAATATACAATGATACAGACCGGTGTTATTATGGGCTTATTATTGCCTTTTATAAGGGAAGGCAATCACTTTTAACAAAAGCTAATTTGAGTCTTATAAAAATTTTTATAAAATCTTAGTTTATTCAATAGACAAACTAAGATTACCTTGCTATAATCTGATTAAACAAAGGTAACAGATTAAGAGCAAGACAAATCTTGTAAGCATTTACATATCAATCTGTTACCGTAAAATCAAACCAACTACTAGGAGGAATAACCAAATGGCTTATTTCGAAACAGTTAACAAAATTCAATTTGAAGGCGCATCATCTAAAAATCCTTTAGCGTTTAAGTATTATAATCCAGAAGAATTAATAAATGGTAAGACAATGGAAGAAATTCTACGCTTCTCTGTTGCTTACTGGCACACATTTACAGCAGATGGTACAGATCCATTTGGTGTAGGTACAGCTATCCGTCCTTGGGATCACTTAAAAGGATTAGATTTAGCTAAGGCACGTGTGGAAGCAGCATTCGAACTTTTTGAAAAATTAAATGTTCCTTTCTTTGCTTTCCATGATGTTGATATTGCACCAGAAGGAAGCACTTTAAAAGAAACAAATGAAAATCAAGATGTTATTGTAGGTATGATTAAGGAATACATGAAAACTAGTAAAACGAAATTGCTTTGGAACACAGCCAACATGTTCTCTAACCCACGTTATGTTCATGGTGCTGCAACCTCTCCAAATGCAGATGTATTCGCATACTCTGCAGCAAAAGTGAAAAAGGCATTGGAAGTAGCAAAAGAACTTGGTGCCGAAAACTACGTTTTCTGGGGCGGACGTGAAGGTTACGAAACACTTTTAAATACAAACATGAAGCTTGAGCAAGATAACTTAGCACGCTTCTTCCATATGGCAGTAGATTATGCAAAAGAAATCGGCTTAAACGTTCCATTCTTAATCGAGCCAAAACCAAAAGAGCCTACAAAACACCAATATGATTTTGATGTGGCTACTGGTCTAGCATTCTTACAAAAATATGACCTAACAGACTACTTCAAGTTTAATATTGAAGCAAACCACGCTACTTTGGCTGGTCACACATTTGAGCATGAGTTAAGAACAGCTCGTATTAACGGAATGTTAGGATCGGTTGACGCTAACCAAGGTGATACACTACTTGGGTGGGATACAGATGAGTTCCCAACTGATCTTTACACGAACACATTGGCTATGTATGAAATCCTCAAAAATGGTGGTTTAGGAAAAGGCGGATTGAACTTTGACGCGAAAGTAAGAAGAGGTTCATTCGAAGCAGAAGATCTGTTCCACGCACACATCGCTGGTATGGATGCATTTGCAATCGGCCTTAAAGTTGCTAACAAGCTAATCGAAGATAAAGTACTTGATAGCTTTATTGAAGAACGCTACAGCAGCTATACAAAAGGAATTGGCTTAGAGATCGTCGAAGGAAAAACTAACTTCCGTGAGCTTGAAGCTTATGCCCTTGGATTAACAGAAATCAAGAATACATCAGGTAGAACAGAGCGCCTAAAGGCTCTAATCAATCAATATTTACTAGAAACACTTTCAAGTGTAACAGTTTAATCTATACTCAATATAAACATGAAAAAAGTGCTGGCAGCCTATTACTCCAGCACTTTTTTTAGAAAAGGATGATAAGGATGAAGTATGTAATTGGAGTTGACCTTGGAACGAGTGCCGTAAAAATCCTACTTGTGAATCAAAAAGGTGAAGTGTGTAAGGAAGTTTCTAAATCATATCCTTTGATAATTGAAAAATCAGGCTACAGTGAACAAAACCCAGAAGAATGGGTAGAAAAAACAACAGCAGGATTAAAGGAACTATTACAGCAATTCGATGGAGACGTAAACGATATTGAAGGAATCAGCTTCTCCGGACAAATGCACGGCTTAGTTTTATTAGATAAAAACAATCAAGTATTAAGAAACGCGATCTTGTGGAATGACACAAGAACCACAAAACAATGTCAGGAAATTTATGACGTTATGGGCAGGGAGCGTTTATTAGAAGTAACGAAAAATCCAGCGTTAGAAGGCTTTACTTTACCAAAAATTCTTTGGGTAAAAGAAAATGAACCAGAAATTTTTCAACGCGCAAAACTATTCGTACTTCCAAAAGATTATCTTCGTTACCGGCTTACAGGGAATATCCAGATGGAGTATTCCGATGCCGCGGGAACGTTATTGCTAAACGTTGCCGAGCGGGAGTGGAGCGGTGAAGTGTTAGACGCCTTTGGTCTTTCAGCTGATTTGTGTCCAGCTTTAGTAGAATCCCATGCGTTCGTTGGTACGATAACAGCAGAAATTGCGCAAGCAACAGGATTATCAGAAGCTGTTAAGGTATTCGCTGGTGGAGCCGACAATGCTTGTGGCGCAATCGGATCAGGAATATTATCGGAAGGAAAAACATTAGCAAGTATCGGTACCTCTGGTGTTGTTCTTTCTTATGAAAAAAGAAATGACCTCGACTTTGAAGGCAAGGTTCACTACTTTAACCATGGTGAAGAAAATACTTACTATACAATGGGCGTAACTCTAGCTGCTGGCTATAGCTTAAGCTGGTTTAAAGATACATTTGCGAAGGAAGAAAACTTTGAGCAATTTTTATCAGGTGTGGATGAGGTTCCGGCTGGCAGCAATGGATTGTTATTTACGCCGTACATTGTTGGCGAAAGAACTCCACATGCGGACTCAAATATTCGCGGTAGCTTTATTGGAATCGACGCTGCGCATGAGCGTAAACACTTTGCTCGTGCAGTCCTTGAGGGAATAACATTTTCATTAAATGAATCGATTGATATTTTTAGAAGCAGTGGGAAGACCATTGATTCCATCGTCTCAATTGGCGGAGGCGCTAAGAATGACACATGGCTGCAAATGCAGGCGGATATCTTCAATGCAAAAATTGAAAAGCTTACGAGCGAACAAGGCCCTGGAATGGGTGCGGCAATGTTAGCGGCATATGGCTGTGGCTGGTACCCATCACTTAAAGAATGTGCGGAGGAATTTATTCAAACAGCCAAGACCTATTACCCTATTCAAGAAAACGTTGAAGCTTATCAGAAACTATTTACAATCTACAAACAGGTTTATTTACAAACTAAGGAATTAAATGAACAATTAAGAGAGTTTAGAAAATAAGAGGATTCTAATGGAAAAATCCGCAAATAAAAGCACCCCGCCGCTAAGTTTGCTAACCATTACTTGGCCAATCTTTGTGGAACTATTTCTACAAGTAATAATGGGCAGCACAGATACTATTATGCTATCGCATATTTCGGATGATGCTGTCGCAGCTGTGGGTGTGGCAAACCAGCTTATATTTTTATGTATTCTCATCTTCAGTTTTGTTTCTAGTGGGACAGCTGTTGTTCTCTCTCAATACTTAGGTGCAGGTTTAAAAGACGAAACGAAAAAGGTAACAGCGATCTCAATAACCCTCAACCTTGTCATTGGCTTAGTCATTAGTTTATTCATGGTTATTTTTAGAACAGAACTAGTAAGCTTCTTTCACCTGCCGGAGCATATTGCTGAACTAGGGGAACAATATCTGATGATTGTAGGAGGAACAGTATTTCTTCAAGCAGTTCTAATCACTGTTTCTTCCATTCTAAGAGCGAATGGCTACACCAGGGATGCCATGATGATTTCCATCACAATGAATGTTATTCACTTGATTGGAAATGCCATCTTAATCTTTGGCTTGCTGGGATTTCCGGAAATGGGTGTAATTGGTGTATCCATTTCAACTGCCATTAGCAGGGCTATAGCGTTGGCTCTTATTTTAAAGTTACTGTATGATCGAATCCCGATTAACCTTAAATTAAGGGATTATATCACGATTGATGGTATTCAAATTAGAAGGATTCTGAAAATAGGGGTACCAGCAGCCGGGGAACAAATTTGTTTCAACCTCAGCCAGTTAGCTATTACGGCTATCATTGCGATGTTGGGTGCGGCTTCATTAACTACCCGTGTGTATACACAAAATATAGTGTCCTTTATTCTTGTGTTTGGCCTGGCGATGGGACAGGGAACGCAAATTCTAATTGGCTACAAGGCAGGAGCAAGAGATTTTGAAGGGGCCTATCATCAATTACTGAAAAGTCTGTGGTATAGTTTAATTATGACAGTGGCAATTGCAATTGTAGTAGCCATTTTTAGAGAACCACTGTTCAGTTTTTTCACCAAGGATGATGAGATTATTTCTATGGGCAGTACATTGTTATTGCTTTGTCTTATCCTCGAGCCGGGGAGAACCTTTAACTTAGTGGTAATCAATTCCTTGCGTGCAACAGGGGATGCAAACATTTCTCTCATTATGGGCTTTATATCAATGTGGGGAATAAGTGTACCATTAGCCTATTTTTTAGGGATTCACCTTGGATTCGGCTTACCAGGAATCTGGATTGCCTTTATTGTTGACGAATGGTTTAGAGGAATTACCATGTACTTTAGATGGAGAAGTCGGGTTTGGGAGAAAAAAGTTTTGGTTCAAAATCAGGCCACTACCGCTAATTAATCGATTCTTCATACGAATGGAGGGCTGGCATTTGTCAGCTCTCTTAAATGGCTGTGTTAAAGAGAATACTGTTGGTTTAAGAACCTGTTGATTGGAGTGGAAGGCGCTCGATCCTCGAAAATGCTATCGCATTTTCTTCGTGCGGTGATTATTCGAGGGAGTAAATTCAAAGTCCTGCGGGATGAACGAGCTGAGTGAGACCCCGCAGGTCGGAACGACCGAGGAGGCTCACGGGCGAGCCCGCGGAAAGCATAGCGCCTCGGGACAGGCAAAGGACAGCCTGTCCCTGCGGTGATTACTCGAAGAAGCATTCCGTAGTGGAGCGCAAATCAACAGCCCGGTTGACACAGCCTAGATAATCTAAATATTGGGGCATAAGGAGGAGAGGACGAATGAAACTAGACAAGGGCCAAAAACTCTTATTTATCGGTGACTCTGTAACAGATTGTGAACGAGCAAAACCAGAGGGTGAAGGATTATTTGCTGCCCTGGGTAAAGGGTATGTATCTTTTGTTGATGGGCTGCTTCAAGCGGTTTATCCGGAATTAGGAATTCGGGTAGTAAATAAGGGGATTAGCGGCAATACCGTCCGTGATTTGAAAAATAGGTGGCAGGAAGATGTCATCGATCAAAAGCCAGATTGGTTATCCATTATGATTGGTATTAATGATGTATGGCGTCAATATGATACACCTTTCATTAAAGATTGGCATGTTTACATTGAAGAATACGAACAAACGCTTAAAGAACTCGTGTTAGGAGCAAAGCCATATGTGAAAGAAATGGTTCTTATGACTCCATTTTATTTGGAGAGCAATGAACACGATCAAATGCGCAGGTCAATGGACCAGTACGGGAAGATTGTCAAAAAAATAGCGGAAGAAACCAATTGTTTATTTGTGGATACACAGGCAGCATTTAATAGATTATTAAAGGATTTGTACCCTGCAACCATAGCTTGGGATCGTGTTCATCCTTCTACTGCGGGACATATAGTGCTCGCTCGTGCCTTTCTGAATGCAATTGACTTTGATTGGAACCGTGCTTAAGTTAGTTTCTAAATTAAAAAATAGTAGGTAAAGGAGTTGTCGTTATGAATAATCGTGAACTAGGTAATACAGGAATCATGATCAGTGAGGTCAGCTTTGGAACGTGGGCAATAGGCGGTTCATGGGGCCGGACGAGTGATACAGAAGCCTTGAAATCTTTAGAATATGCGATTGACCAGGGTGTTAACTTTTTTGATACTGCCGATGTATATGGTGATGGTCATAGTGAAGAGTTATTGGCCAAAGCCACGAAAGGCAAGGAAGAACAGATACATATAGCAACCAAGTTCTGCCGTCAGGGTGATATTTTTGATCCGAAAAATTACAGTTATGAAAAGGTAAGCGCTTATTGTGAAGACAGCCTGAGCCGTTTAAACAGGGAAGCGATAGATTTGTACCAAATTCATTGTCCGGCAACAGAGATTTTAAGAGAGGGCAGTGTTTTTGACGTACTAGACCGTTTGAAAAAAGAAGGAAAAATCCGTCACTATGGTGTCAGTGTGGAAACCGTCGAAGAGGGACTGATTTGTTTGGAACATCCTAATGTAAAAAGCCTGCAAATCATATTTAATATGTTCCGTCAGAAGCCATTAGAAAACTTAATACCGGAGGCTTATCAAAAAGGCGTCGGCCTGCTTGTTCGTTTACCACTGGCGAGCGGGCTGCTGACTGGTAAATTCACCACTGATCATGAATTTGAAGCTGATGACCATCGCCGCTTTAATGAAAATGGAGAGGCTTTTAATGTAGGGGAAACTTTTGCCGGTCTTGGATTCCGTAAGGGTGTCGAATTAGCTGACGAGTTAAAGTGGATAGCAGAAGGCCGTAAATCAATGGCTAGTGCAGCATTGCGCTGGATTCTCGACCAAAAAGAAATTACTTGTATCATTCCAGGATTTAAAAATGTTAAACAGGTAGAGGATAATCTCGCTGCTCTTGATACGAAGCCATTCTCAGTAGAAGAACAGAAAGAGATTCAACGTTTCTATCAGGAAAAAGTAAGGGATTATGTGAGAGGTCCTTATTAAGGGGTGTACATCATGATTAATGAAATTCCTACATCGCACAGGGTAGTTGCCATTACATTTGATGATGGACCAAATCCGGTTTATACCCCGCAAGTTTTAGAGATTTTCTCTGAAGCAAAAGGAAAAGCAACTTTCTTTATGATCGGTGAACAGATGAGGAATCATCCTGATGTTGTAAAGCAGGTCTGTGACCAGGGACATGAAATTGGAAACCATACTTTCACTCACCCAAAACTATCGGAGTTAAGCAAACAAGATTGTTCGAAGGAAATAGAAGAAACGGAAAAATTAATAGAGGAGATGGCGGGAAGAAAACCTGTTGTCTTTCGTCCACCATACTTAGATTATAATCAGGATACGGTCTCTTTACTACAGGAAATGGGTTATCCCATGATTGGTGCGTTAAATTTAGAGGCACAAGACTGGGAACAGCCCGGAGTGGGGCATATCCTGGGGAAATCAAGAGATGTGGTGAAAAATGGTAGTATTTTAATTTTTCATGATGGCTATGGCGACCGTTCACAAACGATAGAAGCCGTTCGAATGATTGTTTCCGAATTAACATTACAAGGATATCAACTTGTAACTGTCAGCGAATTATTAGCTTTAGCATAAAAAAGAGGAAGCACAACTAAAACGTTTGTGCTTCCTTTTTTAATCGAGCCTCCAGCGGATGTTTAAGCCGCTTCCGCTTTTTGAAGTTTTTTCTCGATTTTTTGAAAGGCAAGATAACAGGATGACATAATAATTCCTGCCGAGAGGCTTCCGCCGAAGAAAAATAACAGTGCTGGTAAAAACCTCATTACAAAGAATAAAGCCACAAACCCCATTAGCATTATTATACTTGAGAGTGGATTCACCATCATGATAAAGAATGCATTTTTAAACAGCTGAATGAATGTAACATTATAGTGAACGTAAACAGGAAATATATACAATATTGTCATAACGATTGCAAAAATGATGACGTATAAAGGAATTTGAATAATCGTATCGAGTTTTATATAGTTCAAATCAATAAAAATTATATAAGCCAATAAAGCTATGAAGATTCCTAATCCATTACCTTTAAGGAACTCTTTTTTATAGGATTTCCAAAAAGTTTGAAATACGGGAATGTCACTATCACCCATGATCCATTTACGTATGATTGTAAACATTGCAATGGTCGCAGGGCTGATTCCAAAGACCACAAGACCAAGAAGTGAGAAGCCAATCCATAATAAATTTACATAGGCAAACCTAGTGATCCATTCGGTAAGAGTATACAGACCGCTCATTGATAGCTTATTCATAATCATTCCCCTTCTTACGGTGCTCCGTTTATACACATTATAGAACAATAGGTACATGTTGAAAACGGTTAATTTCTAAAATTGACAGATTTTTGATATTTTAAAATAATATTACGTAATTCGACAAAATGCGTTATAGTAAAAAAAACTATTTTAGAAGGGCGATATTATGTTCGCTAGATTACACAAATGGAACACGTTGCGAAATCAAATACTTGTGGTATTTTTAGTGGTCATGCTGATTGTTTTAGCTATTGTCAGCTTAATCACTTTTAATAGAGTATCAACCCTGTTGAAAAATAATGCCGAAAAACAGATACACCAGACGGCAGTAGAGGCAAATGGAAGATTAGAATCTTTATATAAACAAATTAGCACCTCGTCTAAGCTAGTGATGACAAATGACGCAATTCAAAGAACCTTAACAAAAGCATCTCAAGGAGAGAATATTAGTTTTGCTGAACGGCAGCAGTTAGACGGCATAGTAACCACAATTCAAGCAAATACAGATGGGATTTTTTCGTTTGAACTTTATACAGATACAATGGATCGCTTAATCCCGTTAGATGACACAAATTTACTCACGAGAATTGACAGTAATTGGATTCAACAGGCTGATTATGCAAATGGAAGCCTAGTCTGGATTGGTGACGATCCGCGTAACTCTGATAACATCCTTGCACTCAGGCGGGTCAATCTATTAAACCACGGCTTTGAGAATGGCGGTTATCTGCTCATTAGTATTTATCGAGATTACCTTCAGTTTGTGGATCCGGATACATCTAATATTGAAAATCAGTATTCGATTTTACTAGACCAGTACTCTGAGCCGATTCTATCAAATTATAATGACCCGCTTGAACCGATTATTTTAGATCCTTCTCCTACGTTGACGTTGGACAACCAGGAGTATATGGTGACTAGACAAACCTCGGATGAAACAAGGTGGACACTGATAATTTTAACTCCGATTAAAGCCCTTACGGAAGGAATTAGTGTATTACGGTCGGGAATCATTATCGCTGGGATTATCGGGTTTATTATCTTTTTAATCAGTACGTTGGGGCTATCAAGTTTTATTACAAGACCGATTGTTAAATTGACAAAAACGATGCAGCAGGCGAGCGCAGGCTCGTTAACCTTGAACCCTAGTGTTACTGCAGTTAATGAAATCAATGAGTTAAATAGTACCTATAATCAACTAGTAAAAGAAACAAACCACTTAATCAAAATGGTTTACCAAAAGGAAATTACCCGAAGCCGGAGTGAATTAAAAGCATTACAGGCGCAAATTAATCCGCATTTCCTTTTTAATACGTTGGATGCGCTTAAATGGTCACTTGAAGATAAAGATGAGGATGAACTGGCGGAGCTTGTAGTGGCAATGTCAAACTTATTCCGCTATACAATCACCAAGCAGACGGATGGGGATTGGGTTCCGATCAAGGCTGAAATCCAACACATCGAAGACTATATGGAAATTATGAAAATGCGCTTCGGTGATCACTTAAATTGGAATCTAAACATGCCATGTGAAACAGGGAACGTCAGAATCCCAAAACTGTTGATTCAGCCGTTAGTCGAGAACGCGGTTCTGCATGGGGCTGGAAATACAATGAAGCCATGTACGATATCGGTTTTAATTCAACCTACGGAGGATCAGGAATACTTGGAAATTGTTGTAGAAGATGATGGCCCCGGGATGAAACAAGATAAATTAGAATCTATTAAACAGGCGATAGAATCAGGCGGTGTAATCTCGAAAAATGGCAATGGAATAGCGATTTCAAACGTACACAAACGCCTGGAATTATATTATCAAAAAAGTGGTCTGACCATTAAAAGTAAAGAAAATTACGGGACAAAGGTTTCGTTTGTCGTACCTGTGAAGGGAGAGGAAAACCATGTTGAATACAAAGACGATTTTGATTGTGGATGATGAACCAAGAACACGCCAAGGGCTGAAGAAGAACTTGGATACATGGGCAAATGGGAACTATCAGATTATGACCGCTTCAAATGGAGAAGAAGCCATCCAACTGATGAAAGAGAATAAAGTTCATATCCTCATCACCGACATCCGGATGCCGGAAATAACAGGATTAGAATTATTAAAAATCGCAAAAGAACTTAATATCTTTCCTGTAATTATCGTGATTTCGGCATACTCTGAGTTTGAGTATGCCCAGGAAGCCCTTCGTCTAGGGGTTATAAACTATCTCCTAAAACCAATCAGCAAAAAGGCATTAATTGAGGCTGTAGAAGAAGCGCTTAAAGAGGTTGAGAAAAAACAACGGGCGGGCTTGATCGAAAAAGTAGTCGATACGAAGCTCGTGGATGCCAATACCCAAAATCCATCGAATCGTGAACCAATCAGAGAAGCAATTGACTATATCAACAACAATCTCAAAAATGAGTTAACCCAGAAAGAAGTTGCGGACCATGTTCATTTAAACCCAAGCTATCTAAGCTCGCTTTTTAAAGAACATGTGAAATTAACCTTCAGTGAATATGTAACTCGCCGCAGAATCCAGCGGGCAAAGGAATTGTTAATGACAACGAATCTCCCAATTAATGATATTGCCGAAGAATCCGGTTATAAAACGGCAAAATACTTTATTAAAATCTTTAGGGAATTAGAAGGTGTGACACCAAGTGCTTACCGAAAAACCAATGATGAAAGGGCTTTCTAAAAATAGTGGCATTTTTCCTAATCGTTGTGACCTATTTTTCAGAACTATCAGAATGTAAGATATAAATGTAAGTGAAAACATACAAAAGGTCATAGGGGGAATCACGATTGTTTAATAAGAAAACGGTTGCAATCTTCATGTTAGTCATTATGCTACTCTCTCTAGCACTTGCAGGATGTTCTTCTTCAAGTTCTTCAGAAGAAAGCAGTGCCGATGGTAAAAAGGTTATTAAATTCATGCATTTATGGCCGGAAGGCAGCTCAAATGCTCAGTTCTCTATTGTAAAAGATGTGATTGCAGAGTATGAAAAAGAGCACACAGATATTAAAATCGAAACAGAAATCCTAAACCCTGATCAATACCGTGAAAAGCTGAAAGTATTAGCTTCATCAAATGAACTGCCAGATATCGGTATGACTTGGTCAGATGGTTTTATCAAGCCTTACGTCGAAGGTGACATGTTAGCTCCACTAGATGATATCGTTAAAAACGATGCCGACCTTAAAGATGCATTTATCCCTGGTGTAAAGGAATCATATGCAGTAGATGGAAAAACATATGGTCTTCCATTAGAGTTAAATATTTCTTACGTATTCTACAACAAAGAAATTTTTAAGAAATATAATTTAGAAGTTCCAAAGACTTTCGAAGAGTATAAAAATGTTGTAAAAACTTTAGCTGACAACGGCGTTGTTCCTGCAACTGTTGGTGCGAAAGACGGCTGGCCAGCATCATTCTGGTTCATGTATCTAGCAGACCGTATTGGCGGATCTACTATTTTAACAGACGTTATTAAAGGTAAAGCAAAAATGGACGACCCAGCGATTGTCAAAGCAGCTGAGGAAGTACAAAACCTAGTTGATATGGGTGGATTCGTAAAAGGTTCAAGTGCATTATCAAACGACGATGCAAAAGGTTACTTCATGAATGAACAGGCAGCGATGTTCTTAACAGCTACTTGGGAATTACCAAACTACACAACAAGCCCTGACGTAGCACAAGAATTCAAAGATAAGATTGGCTATTTCAAGTTCCCAACATATGAAGGCGGAAAAGGGGAAAGCATTGACAGCTATGTAGGCGGACCTGGTGTTGGTTTATTCGTAGCAAAAGAATCTAAAGTACAAGAAGAGGCAAAAGACTTCGTTGGATACCTTGTAAAGAGATGGGGAGAAAAATCAGTAATCGACGCTGGTGTTATTCCTGCAACGAAAGTAGACACAGCAAGCCTTGATCTTGCTCCAATGTACATTGAAATCTTAAAGGATTTAAGTGAAGCATCAAATGTTACAACTTACTTTGATACTCAATCCAGCCCGGCTGTATCTGAATTACATCATGATTTAGTAACAGCTCTATTCGGAAAACAAGTTACACCTGAGGATTTTGTGAAACAACATAAGGATGAACTTGCTGAAGAGAAAAAGTAAAATGGCCTAATTAAAATCTCAGCGTAGAGGGCATACAGGTTATGCCCTCTATCATTTTAGCCGCTTTTTTAAATGGGCTGTGTTAAAGCGAATGTTGATATTGGCACTCTGTTGATTTGCGCGGAAGGCACGAAGACTCCTGCGGGAGGACGGGGCAGGGGAGACCCCGCAGGCGCTTTAGCGCTGAGGAGGCTCCCCGTACCGCCCGCGGAAAGCGAAGTGCCTCGATACAGGCAGAGAACGCCTGTCCCTGCGATGATTATTCCAAGAAGCATTCCTTAGTGGAGCGCAAATCAACAGACAAATTTAACACAGCCTTTTCAAATAAGAAGGGAGTATAAACATGAAAAGTGTAATGTCAAACAAATGGGTAATCAGCCTTTACGTACTTCCATCGTTACTTCTTATTCTGCTATTAATCTATATCCCGATTGTCTTAACTGGATATTACGGTCTAATGGACTGGAACGGCATCGGTAAGATGAAATTCATCGGTTTAGAGAATTACATTGAATTAGCAAAGGACACAAAGTTTTGGCAAAGTGCATGGCATTCCCTTTTACTAGGTCTTTTTTCCGCTTTAAGCTTGGTAGGTTATTTAATTTTATCGCTGATATTAGCGAGTAAGATTAAAGGTGCTAACTTTTTAAGAAAAATTTACTTAATCCCAATGTTATTATCTTCTGTCGCTATCGGACAGCTTTGGGCGAAAATTTTTGACCCTACGAACGGTATGCTTAACAGAATGCTAGTGTTGATTGGCGTTGACAATCCTCCGCTATGGTTAGCGGATTCTAATATCGTTTTATATGCGCTCTTCTTTCCAATCGTATGGCAATATGCAGGTTTCTATATCATCATTTTCTATGCTGCATTAAAAAATGTTCCAGAAGAACTGATTGAGGCTGCAAAAATTGATGGAGCGACATCTATTCAAATCGCGTATAAAATTAAGGTTCCTTTAATCTCAGGTGTAATCAAAGTCATGGTCATCCTGGCGATTGTCGGTTCGTTAAAGTACTTTGACTTGATCTTTGTCTTAACTGGCGGCGGACCTAACGGTGCCTCTGAGGTTATGGCATCATACATGTATACAGAAGCGTTCAGCAAGTATAACTTCGGTTACGGAAGCGCTATTGGATTCGGTTTATTGGTCATTTGTATTGTTGCAACATGGGTAATTCAAAAGTTACTTAATACAAAAGATGTCGACTATTAAAAAGGGGAGTGAAAAGGATGAGTAGAGTTGCAATAGAAACACAAAAAACGACCCTATCAGCTTCTTATAAAACGAGTAAAACACTAGGAAACAAAATTGGATATGGAATTCTTTATTTTATCCTAGGAGTAATTGCAATCATACAGGTGTACCCGCTAATATGGTTATTCCTGTTCTCCTTAAAAACAAATCAGGAAGTTTTCGGGATGTCTCCGTTTGCGCTCCCGCAAGATCCACAGTGGGGCAACTACGCAAAGGCCTGGACAGCAGGTCATATCGATGTTTACTTCTTTAATAGTGTGTTGTACACGGTGGCTGCAGTTGTAATTACTGTTATCCTTGCCAGCTTTGTAACGTTTGCTATTACGAGAATGGAATGGAAGTTAAGTGGATTGGTCCTTGGCTTGTTTATGGCTGGATATATGATCCCGCTTCATTCAACCTTAATACCATTATTTAATTTCTTTAAAATGGCAAATATGATTGATAATCCAATGTCCGTTATCTTATCGTATGTAGCATTTAACTTACCGATTACGATTATGATTTTAACTGGATTTTACAAAACCATTCCACGGGAGATTGAAGAAGCAGCTGTTGTGGATGGCTGTTCCATCCATCGGATCTTCTTCCAAATTACACTTCCAATGACAGTACCAGTGCTTTCAACCACTGTCATCATCAACATGATTTATAACTGGAACGAATTTGTATTCGTTAACACTTTCCTGAGCTCTGACAAATGGAAAACGATTACCGTTGGGGTAAACAACTTCGTAGGACAGTATTTGACGGATTGGGGAGCAATTGGTGCCACATTGATGATTAGTATTATCCCAGTATTAATAGCATACTTTATTTTAAGTGATCGTATTGTTGAAGGTATTGCAGCAGGATCTGTAAAAGGTTAATAATGAGAAAAAAGCTGACTTAAAATGGGTCAGCTTTTTTGCATATAAAACACATAAGTTAATTTTGCTGGGCAGCCCATAATAAAATTTTAGACAACTTTCGAATACAACCTCTGTCGAATATCAATGTAACGAGGACAAATACCTGTTATAATATAGGAAAGATAAATGAATGTTGACGAAGGGGTTGGTAGAGATGAAACTTATCATCGCTGTTGTTCAGGACCAAGATAGCAATCGATTATCAAAAGCACTGGTTGATAATAATTTTAGAGCGACAAAGCTGGCAACTACAGGCGGCTTTTTAAAATCCGGCAACACCACCTTTATGATTGGAACAGAAGATATTCGTGTAGATCGTGCCTTGCAAATCATAAAAGATAACTGTAGAGCCCGGGACCAATTAGTTGCACCAGTTTCCCCAATGGGCGGAAATGCAGACTCTTTTGTACCTTATCCAGTTGAAGTGGAAGTTGGCGGAGCCACAGTCTTTGTACTTCCAATCGAACAATTTATGCATTTTTAAATCTATCTTAAATCTAAGTGGGTGATGAACTTGGTAAAAACATGGGATCAACTAGAAGAGCTTCAGCCTGCAGTGCTAAAAATGTTAAAGAACAGTTTGTTGAAACAGCGAGTCGCCCACGCCTATTTACTTGAAGGAATCAGAGGGACTGGAAAAAAAGAAATTGCCTTATTAATCACAAAAGCATTATTTTGTGATTCTTTAATAGAAGGATTTAAACCATGTGAGAACTGTCATAATTGCCGTCGTATTAATAGTGGTAATCACCCAGATGTCCATAAGGTTGAGCCTGATGGGTTATCAATTAAGAAACAACAGATTCAAGATCTCCAGGAGGAATTCTCGAAAAAAGGTGTGGAATCGTCTAGAAAGGTTTATATGATTAGTGATGCTGATAAAATGAGTGTGAGTGCAGCAAATAGTTTGTTAAAGTTTCTAGAGGAACCCAACTCACAAACAACAGCCTTTCTATTATCAGAGCAGCCACAACAATTGCTGCCAACCATCCTTTCACGGTGCCAAATTTTATCATTTAAACCATTATCTCCATTAGCGATGATTAATCAACTGACTGAAAACGGCGTAAATCCAATGAAAGCGCCCTTATTAGCACAGCTGACAAATAACCTTGATGAGGCGTATGAATTAAATGTCGATGATTGGTTTGCACAAGCTCAAAAAATAGTGTTAAAATTATATGAGGTGCTGAGAAAAAATCCTTTAGAAGCAATGGTTACTCTTCAAGGAGATTGGTTCTCACATTTTAAAGAGAAAGAACAGATTAATCGTGGTTTAGATCTTTTACTTCTTATTTTTAAGGATTTATTATATATACAATTAGATAAACAGGAGCAAATCGTCTTTAAAGCTGAAAGTGACCGGTTAAGACAGTATGCTCTTGAAACATCCGGACGGCGGTTATCGGATCAAATGTCGGCTATTCTCGAGGCAAAAAGGAAGCTTGCGGCTAATATGAATCCGCAGCTAATGATGGAAGAGCTTGTGTTGAATTTGCAGGAGGGATCTTCATTTGTATGATGTTGTAGGAGTACGCTTTAAAAAAGCGGGTAAAATCTATTATTTTGATCCTGGAGACCTCTCAATTCAAAAGGACGACTTTGTAATTGTCGAAACAGTGCGCGGCGTAGAATACGGCAGGGCAGTTGTTCCACGTAAACAGGTCGAAGAGCACGATGTCGTTTTACCTTTAAAAAAGGTAGTGAGAATTGCAGATCACAAGGATCGAATGATCGTTGAAGAAAATAAACAAGCTGCCCAGGAAGCATATGATGTTTGTAATGAAAAAGTAAATGGACATCAATTAGATATGAAACTAGTCGATGTTGAATATACATTTGATCGAAATAAAATAATTTTCTATTTTACTGCTGACGGAAGAGTAGATTTTCGTGAGCTAGTAAAAGATTTAGCGTCCATTTTTCGGACAAGAATTGAATTGCGCCAAATCGGTGTCAGGGACGAAGCAAAAATGCTTGGAGGAATTGGTCCGTGTGGAAGGATGCTGTGTTGCTCCACATTTTTAGGTGATTTTGATCCTGTGTCCATTAAGATGGCAAAGGACCAAAATCTCTCATTGAATCCTACCAAGATATCCGGTTTATGCGGCAGACTGATGTGCTGTTTAAAATATGAAAATGATGAATATGAAGCTGCTAAGGAGCAGCTGCCTGATTTAGGCGAAATAATTCAAACTCCTCAAGGTCGAGGAAAAGTGGTAGGATTAAATATATTAGAGCGGGTACTTCAGGTGGAACTAAAGGAACAGGATCGAGTTCTGGAGTATACATTGGACGAAATCATTAAAGAAGGTGCCTTGTCTATACAATCCACAGATTAAGAGGTGTGCGACGTGGATAAAAAAGAGATATTTGAATCAGTAAGTAATATGGAAACACAAATTGGCCATCTTTACCAACAGCTCGGGGAATTAAAGCAGCATTTAGCCGAAATACTAGAAGAGAATCACTATTTAAAGCTAGAAAACGAACATCTAAGACGCCGTTTAGATGTAACCACGGATAAAGAAAAAAGGGATGAGAAAGTTAAAAAAGGGACAACTTCTCGTGTATCTGCCGGAGATCGGACTTTAGATATCGGAGAAGGTTATGATAATCTTGCTCGTCTATACCAAGAAGGATTTCACATTTGTAATCTTCATTTTGGAAGTTTACGTAAGGAAGGCGATTGCTTATTTTGTCTCTCCTTTCTTAATAAGAAATAACATGAAGAGGTTGACACAGGTCAACCTTATTTTTTTACATATTATTTAGAGGTGTATAGGATGGTTATGTTAAAGGGTGATGAACGGCTGGATTACTTGCTTGCTGAGAATTTAAGGATTATCCAAAGTCCGTCAGTTTTTGCTTTTTCGCTCGATGCGGTTTTACTCGCTCGATTTGTGTATGTCCCGATACAAAAAGGAAATCTTATTGATCTTTGCAGTGGAAATGGTGTTATTCCATTATTTTTAAGTGCTCGTACAAAGGGGAATATTATCGGTGTAGAGATACAAGAACGTCTTTATGACATGGCAGTCAGAAGTATTGAATATAACAATCTTCAGGAACGCCTTCAGATGATTCACGGTGATATAAAAGAAATGCCAAAACAATTGGGGTATGGAAAATATGATGTAGTTACCTGCAATCCTCCCTATTTTCTAACTCCATCAAAAGAAGAGATAAATCCGAATGAACATTTAGCGATTGCCCGTCATGAGATCCTATGTACTCTTGAAGACGCTGTAAAGGCTTCAAGCCAATTGGTGAGACAGGGCGGGAAGGTGGCGTTTGTTCATCGTCCTGGAAGGCTGATGGATATCATTACGGTCATGCGGCAGTATCGCCTTGAACCGAAGCGCATTCAGTTTGTCTATCCAAAACAGGGAAAAGAGGCAAATACATTACTAATTGAAGCGATCAAGGATGGCAGTCCTGATTTGAAAATACTTCCACCTTTATTTGTTTATAATGAAGAGGGGGAATATACAGCAGAAGTAAGAAAGATTTTATATGGAGATAAATAAGGGGTTGTTTAAATGTGGCAGCAAAAGAGCTTTGAAAATGAGGCGCAAAAAGGAATACTATATCTTGTCCCAACACCAATTGGCAACCTTGAGGACATGAGTTTTCGTGCTGTAAGGATTTTAAAGGAAGCAGATTTGATTGCAGCAGAGGATACAAGAAATACAAAGAAGTTATGCAATTACTTTGAAATTCAAACGCCAGTTGTCAGCTATCATGAGCATAATAAAGAATCCAGTGGTGAAAAGCTTATTCATAAAATTAAGGAAGGCATGAAAATTGCCTTGGTGAGTGACGCTGGTATGCCAGCTATTTCAGACCCAGGATATGAGCTTGTAGAGGCGGCAATAAGTGAAAAAGTAACGGTAGTGCCATTACCAGGAGCTAATGCAGCCCTCCCAGCATTAATTGCCTCAGGACTTACCTGTCAGCCCTTTTATTTTTATGGATTCTTAAACCGAAGTAAAAAGGAAAAGAGGACAGAGTTAGAGAGCTTAAAGAGGCAAACAGGAACTCTTGTTTTCTATGAGTCGCCACATCGACTGAAAGAAACACTAACCGTAATGTATGAAATTCTCGGTAATCGTAAAGCGGCTATTTGCAGGGAATTAACCAAAAAATTCGAGGAATTTATAAGAGGAAACTTATCTGAGTTATTGGAATGGGTACATCAGGATGAAATTCGCGGGGAATTTTGTTTGATCATTGAAGGTGCGGATGAAAGTACACTAAAGGAAGAAGAAAGTTCCTGGTGGGAAACCTTGTCGATTGAAGAACATGTAAATCACTACATAAATGTAAAAGATATTCCGTCAAAAGAGGCAATTAAACAGACGGCGAAAGATCGCAGCATAAACAAACGTGAAGTGTATCAGGCGTACCATATCGACCAATAATATAAAAAAGCTTCTCCTGATTTAGGAGAAGCTTCATTTATATTATTTTACTAATTCAAATTGGCTTTTGATCTCATTTACTAACTGTTCGGCACCTTCACGGCTAAGGATTAACTTTCCGCCAGCAAGTGCTAAGTTGTCATCAGAAACTTCACCAGTAACTTGGCAAGTCATATTAGGTTTGTATTTCTTTAAGATAATGCGCTCATCATCAACGTAGATTTCAAGTGCGTCTTTTTCAGCAATACCAAGTGTTCTTCTTAATTCGATAGGAATAACTACACGACCTAATTCATCAACTTTACGGACAATACCTGTAGATTTCATTTTAATAGCTCCTCTCGTATTTAACCTATTAATTTATTTCTCTATCAATTCGTCATTATTCGACATTATTTTTATAAATTTATAATACCAGCCATTCCCATTTCCGTCAATTATTTTATGGTGAAAAATAATGGCAAATATTATCATTTCATAGAAATGTTGTAATATCAATCTATAATGAATGGCCATTCAGGTGAAAAGGGTTTTTAACATTATTGTTTTTTTAAAATTACATTCTTAACATCGTTTTAAAATTCGACAAAAAACTACAATAATCTTCTATTTTAATAATATAAGTTTCGACTGAGGTTCCATTTTTTTGGGGGGAGATAAGAAAAATGGTAAAATAAATCTAAAGCTTATTTTTAGGCTTTATTGCACATTTATTGATTTTTGGGTATATTTTGATGATATAAGAGGATGAAAAAAGGTAATAATGTTTTAATAGAAATGTCGATTGTTTACTACTAGGAGGGTATCAAATGCAAGAAAAATTAAAAACCTTTTATCTCACCACTCCGATTTATTATCCGAGCGGAAATTTACATATTGGCCATGCTTATACTACTGTAGCTGGAGATGCAATGGCACGCTATAAAAGGATGCGCGGCTTTGATGTGATGTATTTAACAGGAACAGACGAGCACGGGCAAAAGATACAGCGCGTCGCTGCGGAAAAGGGGGTATCCCCGCAGCAGTATGTGGATGAAATTGTTGATGGAATTAAGGATTTATGGAAAAAGCTTGATATTTCTTATGATGACTTTATTCGAACAACGGAAGAGAGACATAAGCAAGTTGTCGAAAAGATTTTTGCTAGACTACTTGAACAAGGGGATATCTACCTGGATAAGTATGAGGGGTGGTATTGTACTCCGTGCGAGTCCTTTTATACAGACCGCCAGTTAGTTGAAGGAAATTGCCCTGATTGCGGCAGAGGCGTAGAGATAGTTAAAGAAGAATCCTACTTCTTTAAAATGAGTAAATATGTCGATCGATTGCTTCAATACTATGAAGAAAATCCAGAGTTTATCCAGCCGGAATCACGTAAAAATGAAATGATTAACAATTTTATCAAGCCTGGTTTAGAGGATTTAGCAGTTTCTAGAACGACCTTTGATTGGGGAGTAAAAGTACCTGGAAATCCCAAGCACGTCATTTATGTATGGATTGACGCGTTATCAAACTACATCACAGCCCTTGGCTATGGAACAGATAATGATAGTAAATATTTAAACTACTGGCCTGCAGATGTTCACCTTGTTGGGAAAGAAATTGTTCGTTTTCATACGATTTATTGGCCGATCATGTTAATGGCTTTAGATCTGCCACTTCCTAAAAAGGTTTTTGCTCATGGCTGGCTTTTAATGAAAGACGGAAAAATGTCCAAATCCAAAGGAAATGTAGTGGATCCTGTTACATTAATTGACCGCTATGGTCTAGACGCACTTCGTTATTATTTACTCCGAGAAGTGCCATTTGGTGCTGACGGTGTATTTACACCAGAGGGATTTGTTGAACGAATCAATTTCGATTTAGCAAATGACCTTGGCAACCTATTAAATCGAACAGTGGCAATGATTGAGAAATATTTCAATGGTGTTGTTCCTTCGTATACTGGTTCTACGGGTGAATTCGATGAAGCGTTACTTCAAATAAATCGTGAAACAGTCGCTAAATATGAGGAAGCCATGGAGAAAATGGAGTTTTCAGTGGCATTAACATCGATTTGGCAATTGGTGAGTCGTACCAATAAGTATATAGATGAAACACAGCCATGGACCTTGGCGAAATCAGAAGAACGAAAAGACGAACTGGCTAGTGTAATGGGACATTTAGCTGAATCTTTAAGAAGAACAGCTATTCTTCTTCAGCCTTTCTTAACCGTGACACCTAATGGTATTTTCCAACAGCTTGGCATTCAGGATGAGGGACTTAAAACATGGGAGAGTCTAGATTCCTTCGGTTCTATTCCAAATGGAACAAAGGTCACAAAAGGAAATCCATTGTTTCCACGTCTTGAAATTGCAGACGAGGTTGAATTTATTCGTGGCAAAATGGGAGGTTCAACTCCTGTGGTTGAAGAAAAACAAGAAATTAAACAGGAAGAAAAACCGGAAGAAATTGCCGAAATTGCTATAGACGATTTTATGAAAATTGATTTAAGAGTAGCAGAAGTTATTCAAGCTGAACCAGTTAAAAAGGCAGATAAGCTTTTAAAGCTTCAATTGGATTTAGGCTATGAAAAGCGTCAAGTGGTCTCTGGAATTGCCCAATATTATAAGCCTGAGGAGCTAGTTGGCAGAAAAGTAATTTGTATTACAAACCTAAAGCCAGTGAAACTACGTGGTGAATTATCACAAGGAATGATATTAGCAGGCTCAAAAGATGGTGCACTGTCGATTGCGACTGTTGACCAAACATTACCTAACGGTTCGAAAGTAAAGTAGATTTTTGAATGGAAATGTTCCACGTGAAACAAATTTCGTGGCATTTCCATTTTTTCTTTATAGGTTCGACAGGAAATAGTGATGAAATTCAACAAAGGAGTTTGACTTATGCTATTTGACACGCATGTCCATTTAAATGCAGAACAATTTGAGGAAGACTTAGAAGAAGTAATCATAAGGGCTCAAGAGTCCGGAGTATCGAAAATGGTTTGTGTTGGTTTTGACAGACCAACTATAAAAAGGGCAATGGAGCTTGCTGAGAAATACGATTTTATTCATGCATGCGTTGGCTGGCACCCTGTTGATGCGATTGATATGACTGATGATGATTTGCTATGGATAGAAGAGCTGGCCTCTCACCCAAAAGTAGTGGCGATAGGGGAAATGGGGCTAGACTACCATTGGGACAAATCTCCAAAGGATATTCAAAAAGAGGTATTTCGAAAGCAAATTCAGTTGGCTAAAAGAGTAAAACTTCCAATCGTCATTCATAATCGGGAGGCAACGGCTGACATTGTAGAAATTCTACAGGAGGAGGGAGCAGCTGAAGTCGGGGGAATCATGCATTGCTTTAGTGGAAGTCCTGAGGTTGCAGTTGAATGTCTAAAAATGAATTTTTACATTTCACTTGGAGGCCCCGTTACATTTAAAAATGCCAAAAAACCCAAGGAAGTGGCAGCGGTGGTTCCAATAGAAAAACTGCTGATTGAGACCGATTGTCCGTATCTTGCTCCTC
This sequence comes from Neobacillus niacini, assembly GCF_030817595.1. Taxonomy (GTDB): domain Bacteria; phylum Bacillota; class Bacilli; order Bacillales; family Cytobacillaceae; genus Neobacillus; species Neobacillus niacini_G. The sequence continues at coordinate 4,293,613 of NZ_JAUSZN010000001.1, read as the reverse complement.
ATCCGTATCGTGGAAAACGCAATGAACCAGGATATGTAAAGTTAGTTGCAGAGCAAATTGCTGAGATCAAAGGGATATCCTTTGAAGAAGTGGCAGAAATAACAACTGCTAACGCAAAAAAAATATTCGACATAAACTGATAGACAAGCGTGTCGAAGTATATAGAAGCTTGTCCGAATTTTTTACTATAACTTAAAGTTCTACACGTCTCCTTTTCTTCATAGGATAACCGTGTCGATAAGTTTCCCTTTGCAAATTTCCCAACTATATGCATAATAGGAAATACGTTCACAAACAAATGCAAGGGTTGACAGCCGACAGCATGGTTCTCAATAATCTCTCCGAGAGAAGGAGGCGTTTTTCATCGTATTCAAAAACATGAAAAACCTGTTTTCCAAGTCTTTGAGTAGTAAAAGGTTGGCGATCGCTTTTGCTAGTTTTGTAGTTTTAGCAGCACTTCTTGGTTTTTCATACTATGAAGGATCTAAGTATACCGTTGCACTGACTCTTAACGGACAGCAAAAAGTAATAAAAACGCATGCCAATACAGTTAAGGAAGTATTCGCTCAACTGGAAATACCACTCAACTCAAAAGACTACTTGTCACCTTCGGCTAACGCCAAGGTGAAAGACAATCAAAACATTGTCTGGAAACAAGCAAAGCAGGTTCAAATTGTCCAAGACAACGAGAAAAAAACGATATGGACAACAGCAGGTACAGTCGCTGAGCTACTAAAAGAGCAACAAATTGTATTGAACGAACAGGATGAAATTTCTCCAAAACCGGAGGAAAAGATCAAAAGCAAGATGGATATTCGCATCAAATTAGCTCTTCATCTTACACTAGTTGACGGTGGGAAAGAGCAACAGGTATGGTCCACTTCGGCTACGGTCGCTGACTTTTTAACACAACAGGGTATTAAACTTAATGAATTTGACCGAGTTGAACCGTCATTATCAGAGACATTGCAAAAGGATGGCATAATTAATGTCATTCGCGTAGAAAAAGTCACCGATGTAGTGGAAGAACCAATTCAATTTGCCGTTATCACCAAGAAGGATGAGGGCTTAGAAAAGGGAAAACAAGTAACTGTTACAGAAGGTAAACAGGGAATTGTTTCGAAAGAATATGAAGTCATCTTGGAAAATGGTAAAGAAGTTTCAAGAAAAATAGTTGGTGAGCAGAAACTAAGAGAAAAACTCGATAAAGTTGTGGCTGTCGGAACGAAGGAATTAGATATTCAAGTTTCCCGTGGAGCAGAAACTGGTACTGAGTTTTATGTGAATACTACTGCCTATACGGCATATTGTAACGGCTGTTCAGGAAGAACAGCTACGGGATTTGATCTGCGTGCGAACCCAGGTGCAAAGGTAATTGCCGTTGACCCGCGAGTTATTCCATTAGGGACCAAGGTTTATGTGGAAGGGTACGGTTATGCTGTAGCAGCTGATACTGGCGGTGCCATAAAGGGGCACAAGATTGATGTTTTTTTCCCAACAAAGGCCGAGGCCTTCCGCTGGGGAGTCCGAAAGGTAAAGATTAAGATATTACAATAAGCTTGCCATTGCAGAGGTTTAATTTAGCCTCTGCATTTTGCTTTTTCTCTAATATTCTTTATACTTACATCATTGGAACATTAGGTTATTTATTAAATAATATGAATGCATTTGCTAATATAGACGATGGACATTACAAAAATGTTTCATTTATTTTTCAATTTATTTTATCTTTTTATCATTCATGTGCGGAGGAAATAATGAAGATTAAGGAATTCATTGTGGTGGAAGGAAAAGACGATACCACCACGATTAAACGAGCAGTTGACGCAGATACAATTGAAACCAATGGTTCTGCAATTAGTGAAGAAACCATTGAAAAAATAAAAAGAGCACAAGAAACAAGAGGGGTTATTATCTTTACAGATCCCGACTTTCCTGGAGAGAAAATCAGGAAAACAATCGCAGAAAAAGTACCGGGCGCAAAGCATGCCTTCTTACCAAAAGAAGTTGCTATTGCAAAAAACGGAAAAGGTCTTGGTGTGGAACATGCCCCTATAGATGCCATAAGGAACGCGTTAAGAGACGCACAAACCATGTCAGAGACTATCCAAGAGGAAATTACACAAGAAGATTTAATTGTCGCAGGCCTGATTGGTGGGACAGGTTCAAAGGAACGGAGGATCTTGTTGGGAAAATTTTTGAAAATCGGTTATACCAATGGGAAACAATTACATAAAAGGTTAATGATGTTCCAGATCAGCAAGAAGGAATTTGCAGATGCCCTTGCATTGGTCATACAGGAGGAAAAAAATGAATAAAGACATTGCTACCCCGATTCGAACACGAGCGATACTTGAAAAATACGGCTTTTCTTTTAAGAAAAGTCTGGGTCAGAACTTTTTAATAGATACCAATATCTTACATAGAATCGTTGATTTTGCTGAATTGGGAGATCATTCAGGTGCGATTGAAATTGGCCCCGGCATTGGAGCTCTGACAGAACAGCTTGCACGCAGGAGTAAAAAAGTTGTTGCATTTGAAATCGACCAAAGATTATTACCGATATTGGCGGACACACTTTCACCATATGAAAATGTAAAAGTGATACATAAAGATATACTGGAGGCAGATGTTCAAGAAGTCATAGATACAGAATTTACTCAGACCGATGATTTGATGGTTGTGGCCAATCTTCCTTATTACGTGACGACTCCGATTATTATGAAACTACTGGAGGATCAAATCCCAATACGAGGTATCGTATGTATGCTTCAAAAAGAGGTCGCAGATCGCATTTCAGCAAAACCGGGGACAAAGGAGTACGGGTCCCTTTCTATCGCTGTACAGTACTATACAAAGGCTGAGACGGTTATGATTGTTCCAAAAACAGTCTTCGTCCCGCAGCCAAATGTAGATTCTGCTGTCATTCGCTTAACAAGAAGGGCAAAACCAGCTGTTATTGTAAAGGATGAAAAGTTCTTTTTTCAAATCACACGGGCAAGTTTTGCCCAAAGAAGAAAAACGCTACTAAATAATTTAACCAGCCAGCTCCCGGATGGAAAACAAAAGAAGGAAGAAATCATAGATGCACTAAACGCAGCTGGTATTGAGCCGACAAGAAGAGGGGAAACACTATCTGTTGAGGAATTCGGCCGGTTAAGCGACGAATTGCTTACTTATTTCCAATAGACCTATTTGGTCTATTTTTTTTGCGGCTTCGTATTGTTTTGTGCTTTCAAGTAGTATATTCAGGGATTTTCTAAAAAGGCGGGTTGTTCGAACTGGGTTACATGCGGGTTCCTGGACGGGTTGAATATGGTCATATAGATTAGTCTTTTAATTGAGGGTCTTGAGGACAAATCACAAGAGCTGTCAGGAGGGTTAGTCTTTAATCGGGGGTCTTGAGGACAAATCACAAGAGCTGTCAGGAGGATTAGTCTTTAATCGGGGGTCTTGAGGACAAATCGCAAGAGCTGTCAGGAGGATTAGTCTTTAATCGGGGGTCTTGAGGACAAATCGCAAGAGCTGTCAGGAGGGTTAGTCTTTAATCGGGGGTCTTGAGGACAAATCATAAGAGCTGTCAGGAGGATTAGTCTTTAATCGGGGGTCTTGAGGACAAATCGCAAGAGTCGTCAGGAGGATTAGTCCTTAATCGGGGGTCTTGAGGACAAATCGCAAAAGCTGTCAGGAGGATTAGTCCTTAATCGAGGGTCTTGAGGACAAATCGCAAGAGCTGACAGGAGGATTAGTCCTCAAACGGGGGTCTTGAGGACTAATCGCAAAAGCTGTCAGGAGCATTAGTCCTCAATCGAGGGTCTTGAGGACAAATCGCAAAAGCTGTCAGGAGGATTAGTCCTCAATCGGGGGTCTTGAGGACAAATCGCAAAAGCTGTCAGGAGGATTAGTCCTCAATCGAGGGTCTTGAGGACAAATCGCAAGAGTCGTCAGGAGGATTAGTCCTCAATCGGGGATCTTGAGGACTAAACGCAAGAATGGACCCCTTATTCGGACATAGCTCCCATAAACTATCCGATTAGTACAAGTAGTAACAATACCTATAAAAGGATCTATTTTTTTACTAAAGGCAGTCCATTCACATCATGGTGTGTAGTTGCATAGCCTATCACAGAGAAACTTTATTTGGAAGGCCTATACGCTGGTCTAATTGGAGTGACAGCAGTGAATATAAAGATGATGGATATTGTCGGCAGACGGTCCTATAACTGTGATATTCTATTCCGAGTTATTGATATTCAAACACTAAATGGCCAGAAATTTGTAATCCTATATGGTGAGGATATTCGATTGATGGCAGATGCACCTTACGATGATTTAGTAGTAATTAACCCGAATGTAAGGTCAAAAATAGTACAGGAATATAAAGCCCTTGAAGAGCAATCCTTCCGTTTATTTGCACAGGAAGTGGATTTACTAAAGCAAAGGCAGGATTATGAAGCGACCGGCGGTTATGTTCAGCCAGCCAATTATTTTCAAATGCCAGGAAGGGTTCTTCACTTGGATGGAGATCCTGATTACTTACAAAAGTGCATGACTTTATACGAAAAAATTGGTATTCCTGTCTATGGCATTCATTGTAACGAAAAGGAAATGCCAAATAAAATTGGCGGATTAATTGATCAATACCGTCCTGATATTTTAGTCATTACTGGCCATGATGCCTACTCAAAGTCGAAGGGAAAAATAACAGATATTAATGCATACCGCCACTCGAAGCATTTCGTCCAAACCGTTAAGGAAGCACGCAGAAAGATACCACACTTAGATCAACTCGTCATTTTTGCAGGGGCATGTCAGTCTCACTTTGAATCCTTGATACATGCAGGAGCAAATTTCGCTAGTTCCCCATCACGAATCAATATACATGCTTTAGATCCTGTTTATATCGTTGCAAAAATTAGCTTCACGCCGTTTATGGAAAGTATCAATGTTTGGGATGTACTAAGAAACACACTTACAGGAGAAAAAGGACTGGGAGGCATTGAAACGAAAGGGGTCTTACGAACAGGAATGCCTTATAATCCTGTCCAGGAAGAAGAATCCTAAGCCTTTTGGAAAAAAATAAAGGCTTATTTTTTTATATGCACATAATCCGCCCTTGTTAAGGAAACTATAATGATTGTTGAAAATTGAGAGAAAAAGTAGAAGAAAACATATTGACAATCTTTTTGTCGGACTGATATAATTTTATGTTTTTATTTGACAGGGACTATGTCAGTGTGATATACTTTACACAGTGAGGTGGACCGAATGCCAAAAACCTTAGCCGATATTAAAAAGGCTCTTGATTCAAATTTAGGGAAAAGATTGTTGCTCAAGGCAAACGGAGGACGTAGAAAGACAATCGAACGATCAGGCGTATTAGCCGAAACGTACCCTTCGGTTTTTGTAATCGAGTTAGATCAAGAAGAGAATTCATTTGAACGAGTTTCATACAGCTATGCAGATGTACTTACTGAAACGGTTCAAATAACCTTCTACGAAGACGCAGCAGGAAACATAGCTTTAAGTTAGAATATAGGGCAATTTTTAGGGCAGAAAATCATCCGATTTTCTGCCTTTTGCTATCTAATAAATGGCTGTGTTAGGAAGACTTCTGATTTTAGAACCTGTTGAGTGGAGTGCAAATCAGCAGTCTTATTTAACACAGCCTAATAAATAACTAATTGAATAAATCACTTAATACCATACTAATACTGCCGTGAGTGTAAAAAAGGGGTTGTTTAGATGGCAAGAAGAAGAGGTGTAATGTCTAGTCAATTTAAAGAAGAACTTGCAAAAGAGTTGGGATTTTATGATGTCGTTCAAAAAGAGGGCTGGGGCGGCATACGAGCTAAGGATGCTGGAAACATGGTGAAAAGGGCAATCGAACTAGCCTCAGAGCAGCTGATCAAAAACAACAGAAACACTTAAATTAGGCTGTTAATAGCCAGTAAGTTGGAAAGCAGCACTGCTTCTCAATGTTTAAACAAAACAAACACCACGGTAGACCAGAGGGTAGAATCCCCCTGGTCTTTAAATATTATTAATAGACTTTTTTCCTATCAGTGGTTTTATGGTAAAATAGGAAAAAATATATGAACGATAGAAGTGTAGGTGTGCATATTGAAGCTTTTAGTAAAAGCACCAGCTAAAATTAATCTATCCCTGGATGTATTATATAAGCGTCCGGATGGTTTTCATGAAGTTGAGATGATCATGACAACGATTGATTTGGCGGATCGTGTTGAACTAACATTATTAGAACAGGATAAAATACATATTCTCTCCCATAACCGATATGTTCCTGATGACCAAAGAAACTTAGCTTTTCAGGCAGCACAATTGTTAAAGGACCTCTATCAAGTAAAAAAAGGGGTCCAAATAACAATTGAAAAAACAATTCCTGTTGCAGCTGGACTGGCTGGGGGCAGCAGTGATGCCGCTGCAACCCTAAGGGGTCTAAATAAACTATGGGGACTCGGTTTAACATTGGACGAATTAGCTGAGATTGGTTCAGAAATAGGCTCGGATGTATCATTTTGTGTGTATGGCGGCACGGCTTTGGCGAAGGGCAGAGGTGAAATGATTACAGACCTTCCAGCTCCGCCCACGTGCTGGGTCATTTTAGCAAAACCGTTTATTGGAGTCTCCACAGCGGAAGTTTATCGCCGTTTGGATTTAAATGGGATGAAGCACCCCGAAATTGACGAAATGGTAAAAGCAATAAAAAACAATGACTATCAAAGTGTATGTGAAAATGTCGGGAATGTCCTAGAAGATGTTACATTAAAACTTCATCCAGAGGTAGCGCAAATCAAGGAGCAAATGAAACGTTTTGGTGCCGATGCGGTTTTGATGAGCGGAAGCGGACCAACTGTCTTTGGAATTGTCCAGCACGACTCAAGAATGCACCGGATTTATAATGGGCTCAGAGGGTTTTGTGACCAAGTATTTGCTGTCCGGATGCTCGGTGAACGACATTCCCTTGATTAAAAACGTACATTAATGATATCCTATTTATAGAATATTCGTCTTTTTTGGAGGATTGCTATGAAGTTTCGCCGCAGTGAACGATTGATCGATATGACGAGCTATTTACTAGACCATCCGCGCCAGTTGGTACCGCTTACCTTCTTTGCTGAACGTTATTCTTCTGCGAAATCTTCTATCAGTGAAGACTTAGCCATAGTTAAGGAGACCTTCGAACAAAGAGGTATCGGAACGCTGCAAACTGTACCTGGTGCAGCGGGCGGAGTTAAATTTTTTGTAAGTGTAAGTGATGAAGAGGCAAGACCTTTTGTGAATGAGTTATGTTCGTTAATTGCCCACCCTGACCGCCTTTTACCAGGGGGATACTTGTATTTAACTGATATTTTGGGTGACCCATCCGTTGTCCAAAAGGCTGGCCGAATTATTGCTTCTGCATATGTGAATACTAAAATCGATGTGGTCATGACAGTAGCTACAAAGGGGATACCTCTTGCTTATGCTGTCGCGAGCCAGCTAAATACGCCTGTTGTGATCGTTAGACGAGATAGTAAAGTAACAGAAGGTCCAACGGTCAGTATTAACTATGTATCTGGGTCAGCAAAAAGAATTCAAACGATGGTTCTTTCAAAAAGGAGTTTGGCTCAAGGCTCTAGGGTCTTGGTAGTCGATGACTTTATGAAAGCAGGCGGAACAGTGATGGGAATGATCAGCTTACTAGAAGAATTTAATGCTACCGTCGCTGGTATTGCTGTTTTGGTTGAAGCTGAAAAAATTGAAGAACGACTCGTTGATGAATACAAATCACTAGTTAAATTGACAGATGTTGATGTTAAGGAAAAAAGGATTCAGGTAACAGAAGGAAACTATTTCAAGAGAAGAACGGAGGAATAAGTATGAAAGTTGTACAAACTAACCAAGCGCCTGCTGCGATTGGGCCCTATTCCCAAGGAATCATCGTAAATAATCTTTTTTACAGTTCTGGTCAAATTCCGTTGACAGCAGAGGGAGTTATGATAGAGGGCGGAATAAATGAACAGACTCATCAAGTTTTTAAAAATTTGGAAGCGGTCCTTACAGCTGCAGGTGCTTCATTTGAGACAGTTGTAAAGGCTACTGTTTTTATTAAAAGTATGGATGACTTTACAGCAATTAATGAAGTATATGGTGAATATTTCTCAACGAATAAACCGGCGCGTTCTTGTGTAGAGGTAGCAAGATTACCGAAAGATGCATTGGTGGAAATTGAAGTCATTGCGCTCGTGAAATAATCGAGCGTTTTTTTAATTTATTCTATAACCACTATATTTAACACATAAAAATCAGACTTTTAAAAATGTTCACCATTTTGTCTAAAATATATTTAAAATATTTAATAGATTAAGAAGGATTTACTAGAAACCATGTTGAATTAATAACACTAGCTTTTTAACATAAGAAAAGGGTGTGAGCACATGGAAGTAACAGACGTAAGATTACGCCGTGTTAACACGGATGGCCGAATGAGAGCGATTGCATCAATTACATTAGACAATGAATTCGTTGTTCACGACATCCGCGTTATCGACGGCAACAATGGTTTATTTGTGGCTATGCCAAGTAAACGTACTCCAGACGGAGAATTTCGTGATATTGCGCATCCAATCAACTCTGGGACGCGTGGTAAGATTCAAGAAGCTGTCTTGGCTGAGTACCACCGCTTAGGAGAATTAGAAGTAGAATTTGAAGAAGCAGGAGCTTCCTAGAAAGTAGTATTCAACTAGAGCCTACTACACAAGTAGTGCTCTTTTTTTATTTGTCCCCCAACATCCTCCTATTGTTTCCTCTAATTTTTTCAAAATAACAAATTCGGACACTTTTCTTACATTCCTTGAAATGACTGACTAATTACGTTAATATTTTTAATGGATAAAAAGGTAAATTGGAGGACTGTTCATGTCTAATCGTTATGCTGTGATTTTGGCCGCAGGACAAGGCACCCGGATGAAGTCAAAGCTATATAAAGTCTTACATCCTGTATGTGGGAAGCCGATGGTCCAACATGTTGTGGACCAAGTGAAAATGCTAAATATTCAAGAATTGGTTACCGTGATTGGTCATGGAGCTGAATTGGTAAAGGCTCAATTAGGGGAAGAAAGTCACTATGCCCTTCAAGAAGAGCAGCTTGGAACAGCGCATGCTGTAATGCAGGCGCAGCAGAGCTTAGAAGGTAAAGAAGGGGTTACCATTGTAGTTTGTGGTGATACACCTCTAATTAAAGCTGAAACGATGGAGTCTTTATTTAAACATCATGAGGAAGTATCTGCAAAGGCTACAATTCTTACAGCAAGAATTGATGACCCGACAGGATATGGACGGATTATTCGAAATGAAAATGGCTTTGTAGAAAAAATTGTTGAGCATAAAGATGCAACTGAGACAGAGCGTGAAATAAATGAAATTAATACAGGTACCTATTGTTTTGATAATGCTGCTTTGTTTGAAGCACTGAAAAAGGTTTCAAATGACAATGTTCAAGGCGAGTTTTACCTGCCGGACGTAGTAGAAATCCTAAAAAATCAAGGTGAAGTTGTTACTGCTTTTCAAACCACAGATCTTGAAGAGACGTTAGGCGTTAATGATAGAGTTGCATTAGCAGAAGCAGAAAGAATTATGCGCAGCCGAATAAATGAAGGCCATATGCGTAATGGTGTCACAATTATTGACCCTCAGAATACATACATCGAATCGGATGTTGTAATTGGTCAGGATACAATTGTTCTTCCAGGTACAATCTTAAAAGGCAGGACGGTTATTGGTTCAGAATGCCAAATCGGCCCTAACTCAGAAATTGATACATGCGAAGTAGGAGATGAAACGGTGATCCGCCAATCTGCCGCATATAATAGTTCGATTGGGTCTCTTGTTAATATAGGTCCATTTGCACATATTAGACCAGATTCCGACATTCATGATGAAGTGAAGATTGGCAACTTTGTTGAGATTAAGAAGGCGGTTTTCGGAAAAGGAAGTAAAGCTTCTCATCTGAGCTATATTGGTGATGCTGAGGTTGGCAGTGATGTTAATATCGGTTGTGGATCGATAACGGTTAATTATGATGGTAAAAATAAGTTCTTAACGAGGATTGAGGATGGAGTCTTTATTGGCTGTAACTCTAATCTTGTTGCGCCTGTTACTGTTGGCAAAGGAGCGTATGTAGCTGCAGGTTCAACGATTACGAAGGATGTTCCTGGAAATGCATTATCGATAGCACGTGCACAGCAGGTAAATAAGGAAAACTATGTCGAGAAGCTTAATAAGAAAAAATAAGCAAGAATATTGGAGGGCATTATGTCAAATCAATACTTAGATCCAAACTTAAAGGTATTTAGTCTAAATTCAAATCTACCTTTAGCGAGAGAGATTGCCAAGGTTATTGGTGTTGAATTAGGAAAAAGCTCTGTCACAAGATTCAGCGATGGAGAAATTCAAATTAATATCGAAGAGAGTATCCGTGGCTGTGATGTATATGTCATTCAATCGACAAGCTCACCTGTTAATGAAAACATCATGGAATTATTAATCATGATAGACGCTTTGAAAAGAGCCTCTGCTAAGACGATTAATATTGTTATGCCATACTATGGCTATGCGCGTCAGGACCGTAAAGCACGTGCTCGTGAGCCGATTACCGCTAAATTAGTAGCAAACCTTCTTGAAACTGCAGGTGCAACTCGTGTAATCTGCTTAGACTTACATGCACCACAGATTCAAGGCTTCTTTGAAATTCCAACAGATCATTTAATGGGCGTTCCGATCTTAGCCGATTACTTTTTAAAAAGAGAATTTAACGGTGACATCGTTATCGTTTCTCCTGACCATGGCGGTGTAACGAGAGCGCGGAAGTTAGCTGAACGATTAAAAGCACCGATTGCGATTATTGACAAACGTCGTCCACGGCCGAATGTTGCAGAGGTAATGAATATTGTCGGTAATATCGAAGGGAAAATTGCAATCTTAATTGATGATATCATTGACACAGCAGGAACTATCACACTTGCTGCAAATGCGCTCGTGGAGAATGGTGCAAAAGAAGTATATGCTTGCTGTACACACCCTGTTTTATCTGGGCCAGCCATGGATAGAATTCAAAATTCAAAAATTAAAGAATTAGTTATTACAAACTCTATCGCTATGCCAGAAGAGAAAAAGACAGATAAAATTATTCAACTTTCTGTAGCACCTTTAATGGGCGAAGCAATTATCCGCGTACATGAAGAACAATCTGTAAGTACATTATTTGATTGATCTTTATCAATCCTTTTATAAAATATAATGTTTAGACCTTCCTGTTTTGGGGAATTTTTATAGAGACAGTTAAGAACAAAACTAGGAAGGTGACTAAACTCATGAGTACTGTTTTACAAGCAAAGGAACGTAAGGAACTGCGTAGTTCGGAGTTAAGAAGGATAAGAGAGACTGGTAACATTCCTGCTGTAATTTATGGGCGGAAGCTTGAAAGCAGACCTGTTTTTGTCAGCTCTGCTGATTTAACAAAGACCATTCGAAACGTAGGCAGGAATGGAGTTATTTCACTTGATATAGACGGCAGTAAGCATGATGTAGTGTTAACTGACTATCAAGAGGATTTTATTAAAAAGGAAATCATCCATGTTGATTTTCTAGCTGTTGATAAATCCTCTAAGATTAACGTAACTGTTAGACTTGTACTAACTGGCGAGGCAGCTGGGGTAAAAGATGGCGGTGTTCTTCAGCAGTCTGTTCATGAATTATCGATTACCTCTACTCCATCAGAAATTCCACAGCAAATTGAAGTGGATGTAAGTAACCTCCAGGTGGGCGAAACGATGAAGGTTTCCGATATTCTCTATCAAGGATCATTTACGATTAATCATGAGGAAGACGAGGTAATTGCCAGCATTCTGCCTCCTCGACAAGAAGAGGAAATCAATGCAGGTGAGCAGCAAGAAGGCGGACACCCTGATAACGAAGAAGGCAGAGAAACAGAACCAGTAGGTGAATAGAAAAGCGGAAGCGCCTTCGGAACAAGCACAGCTTGTTCCTGCGAAGTTTATTCTAAGGAGCTTCCCTTTGTGCACAGGGGCGACAGGCATAAGACGAGCCGGCGAGAAGGTTGCTCTTTAACCTTCTTGTCGGATTGTCTGAAATGTGGAGGCGACTGTTCTGGGACGAAGGCATAAGACGAACCCTGCAAGAAGGCGGTTTTTGCCTTCTTCAGGGGGCGGCTTATGACTCGAGTCCCAAGAAGCCGCAACTAGACAAGCTTATGACCCCGAGCCCCTAGGCGCTGCAGCTAGACAATATTTGTCAGACGTAACCTGATTAAGGTTACGTCTTTTGTCGCATTTATCACAAAAAAGACGTATTATTAAGTGGGAGAGAAAAGAATGCTCCGAAAATTATTTAACAGGTGGACTGGGCCGAAAGAGAGGGTAAGAATGAAATTAATAGTTGGTTTAGGAAATCCTGGGAAGCAGTATGAAAACACGAGGCATAATATTGGATTTGAAGTCATTGATGAGCTTGCGGATCAATTAGATATTCCTTTAAATCAATCAAAATTCAAAGGACTATTTGGAATGGGTGTTCATAAAGGTGAAAAAGTGGTTTTATTAAAACCGCTGACTTATATGAATCTCTCTGGGGAGTCCATTAGAGCGATCATGGACTATTACCAGATTGAGTTAGAAGATTTTCTGGTCATCTATGATGACCTGGACTTGCCAGTCGGAAAAATCAGGCTTCGTCAAAAAGGAAGTGCTGGCGGGCATAACGGAATAAAATCTACGGTAGCACATCTTGGAACACAAGAATTTAACAGAATACGGATAGGAATTGATCGACCAAGGAACGGTATGAAGGTACCTGATTACGTGTTGGGACGTTTCAGCGAAGAAGATCTTCCATCAACAAAGGAAGCCGTAAAAAAGAGTGCTGAAGCTTGTAAGGCTTGGTTAGAAAAGCCATTCTTACAGGTAATGAATGAATTTAATCAGTAAATTATTCATTAGATAACCCTTTCTTTCATAGAATAAAGAACACATTTCTTTTGAATAAACTCGCTATTCTTCGTAAATACTAGTAGTAATAGTAGAATAGGGAGGGCTTGTTAGTGGCCATTCATTATCACTGCCGTCATTGTGGCACAAACATTGGTTCCATTGAACAATCATCGATACACAGCGAAACACTCGGGCTTCATAAATTAACGGAGCAGGAAAGACAAGAGATGGTCGCGTATGATGTGTCTGGTAACATACACATAACTGCTATATGTGAAGATTGTCAGGAAGCATTAGAAAGAAATCCAGATTATCACCAATATGATTTCCTCATTCATTAAACAGCTTTGGAAGCACTCCAAAGCATTTTTCTATTTTTTAAAATACTAATGTCAAATTAAAAATACGAAGAAGATTCAGGAGAGAGGAGGAACGGGCTTTTGAAAGGTTTAAAATCACTATTTCTAGACCAAGAAGATATTCACTCTATCATATCTGGAGTCCAAGAAGGCTTGAAAGAACAGCTGATTGCTGGATTATCGGGCTCATCAAGAACAGTCCTGACTGCTGCTATTTACGAGCAGATGAACAGACCAATTCTATTTATTACCCATAATCTCTTGCAAGCACAAAAACTCTATGATGATATTGTAAATCTATTAAGTGAGGATGAAGTTTTTCTTTTTCCAGCAAATGAACTAATAGCAGCTGAGATGAGTATAGCGAGTCCAGAGTTAAAGGCACAAAGGATTGAAGCCTTAAATCACTTCAGTAAGAAAAACAAAGGTATTATGATTGTTCCTATTGCTGGACTAAGAAAAGTCATTCCTCCAAAAAACATCTGGAAGAAGTACCAGTTGACTTATAAAACAGGTGATGACCTTGATGTAACAGAGGTACTAACCACCTTTGTTAAAATGGGCTATGTTCGGGTGGATATGGTCTCAACCCCCGGAGAGTTTAGTATAAGGGGCGGGATTATTGATATTTATCCGCTTACAGTCAGCAATCCTATCAGGATTGAGCTATTTGATACAGAGATTGATTCAATCCGTTATTTTTCCTTAGAAGACCAGCGTTCCATCGAGAAAACTGAAAAAGTTTTAATTGGTCCTGCTACGGAGGTTCTTTTTGAGGCAGAGAACTTTAGCCGGTTAATCGGTAACCTTGAAGATGGTTTAGCTAAGAGTCTGCGAAAATTAAAGGACGATAAAGCAAAGATTCAGCTCTCGCAAAATATTAGTTATGAGCTGGAACAATTAAAAAATAGCCACAAACCAGATCACGTTTTTAAATATCTTTCACTAGCATACGATGGCGGTACTAGTTTACTAGACTATCTTCCTTCTAACGGAATGGTATTTATTGATGAAATAAGCCGGGTCCAAGAAATGAATGAGTCATTAATAAAAGAAGAGGCAGAATGGTATACGGCACTGCTTAGTGAAGGTCAAATTATTCATGATTTGGCTATTTCCCATGATTTATCCGGGCTGCTTCATAAGAGTGACTTTCCGATTCTTTATATGAGTTTGTTTCTTCGCCATGTTGCGAATACGAGTCCGCAAAATATTATCAATGTTTCTTGTAAACAAATGCAAAATTTCCATGGACAAATGCACTTATTGAAGGCAGAAGTCGACAGATGGAAAAAAGGAAATTATTCGATCCTCTTTTTAGGACCAGACGATGAAAGAGTAAAAAAATTAGAACGAGTTTTAGAGGATTATGAGATAGAAGCCTCTATCGCAAAGAGCGGTCAGCAGCTCTTACCTGGAAAAGTTCAAATTATGAAGGGAAACCTGCAAACTGGGTTTGAGTTGTCGATTCAAAAGCTTGCTGTCATTACAGAGGAAGAGCTTTTTACGAAACGTGTCAAAAAGTCTACTAACAGACAAAAACTTTCAAATGCCGAAAGGATCAAGAGTTATTCTGAACTTAAAGTTGGGGATTATGTCGTCCATGTTAATCACGGGATCGGAAAATACTTAGGAATTGAAACCCTTGTTATAAATGGTGTTCATAAGGATTATCTCCATATTCGCTATCATGGGACAGATAAGCTTTATGTTCCAGTGGAACAAATTGACCTTGTTCAGAAGTATGTTGCTTCAGAAGGAAAAGAGCCCAAAATATACAAGCTTGGCGGCAGTGATTGGAAAAAGGTTAAGAAGAAAGTTCAATCTTCCGTTCAAGACATTGCAGACGATTTAATCAAGCTTTATGCAGAACGCGAAGCAGCGGTTGGTTATGCCTTTTCTCCGGATGGGGATATGCAAAGAGAGTTTGAAACGGCTTTTGCGTACCAGGAAACAGAAGACCAACTTCGGTCCATCCATGAGATTAAAAAGGATATGGAACGACCTAGACCAATGGACCGTTTGCTTTGTGGTGATGTTGGTTATGGGAAAACAGAAGTCGCGATTCGAGCTGCATTTAAAGCCATTGCAGATGGTAAACAAGTGGCACTGCTTGTACCAACAACGATTTTGGCCCAGCAGCATTTTGAGACGATGAGAGAAAGATTTCAAGACTATCCAATCAATATTGGTCTGTTAAGCCGCTTTCGTTCTAAAAAGCAACAAACGGAAACGATAAAAGGATTAAAAGCAGGTACAGTCGATGTAGTAATTGGAACACATCGTATCCTTTCAAAAGATATTATTTATCGTGATTTAGGTTTATTAATCATTGATGAAGAGCAAAGATTTGGGGTAACCCACAAAGAAAAGATAAAAAGGCTAAAAACAAATATTGATGTTTTAACACTAACAGCAACACCGATTCCGAGAACGCTTCATATGTCCATGCTCGGTGTTCGGGATTTATCGGTTATTGAAACACCTCCTGAGAACCGTTTCCCAGTTCAAACCTATGTAATGGAGTACAATGGATCGCTTGTTAGAGAGGCGATCGAGAGGGAACTGGCACGTGACGGACAAGTATATTTTCTATATAACAGAGTGGAAGATATTGAACGAAAAGCCGAAGAAATATCGATGCTTGTTCCAGATGCCAGGGTAACATTCGCCCATGGACAGATGTCAGAAAATGAATTGGAATCTGTTATGCTTAGCTTTTTGTCTGGCGAGTTTGATGTACTAGTCAGCACGACCATCATTGAAACCGGGGTAGATATTCCTAATGTGAACACGTTGATTGTCTATGATGCCGATCGAATGGGGCTATCACAGCTTTATCAGCTTCGCGGTCGTGTGGGAAGATCTAATCGTGTCGCATATGCTTATTTCACGCACCGAAAGGATAAGGTATTGACTGAGGTAGCCGAAAAACGCTTACAGGCCATTAAGGAATTTACTGAGCTTGGCTCCGGATTTAAAATTGCGATGCGCGACTTATCCATTAGAGGCGCAGGTAATTTACTAGGGGCACAACAGCATGGATTCATCGATTCAGTTGGATTTGATCTGTATTCTCAAATGCTGAAAGAAGCGATTGAGGAAAGAAGAGGGGACTTGAAAGCTGAGCAAAAGGCCACTGTAGAAATTGATTTAGAAATAGATGCCTATATCCCTGATACCTACATTAAAGATGGCCATCAAAAAATTGAAATGTATAAGCGTTTTAGAGCCTTACAAACACTGGAAGATATTGAAGAACTTCAGGCAGAAATGATCGATCGTTTTGGTGAATATCCTGAAGAAGTTGATTATCTATTCCAGGTGGCAGAAATGAAGGTTTACGCGCTTCTAGCAGGTGTTGATAGCATTAAGCAAGCAAAACAGGAAGTAACCATGTTAGTTAATGAACGAGCGAGCAGCACAATTGATGGACAAAAGGTCTTTGCGATCAGCAATAAATATCCACGAATGATTGGGCTTGGAATGGAAGGTCAGAAGTTAAAAATGACCCTTCAGATTAAGGGTACAGAAACGGCACACTGGCTAAATATAGCGTTTGAGATGATTAAAGGGCTTCAAGCTGCAAAAAAGGGTCAAGAAAATCCTGTATAACTGTGTAAATCGACAGGGGTAATATCTTCCTCAAATAGGATAATTTTCCCGTTTGTGAAAAAATATTACGAATGTGTATAGAACTTTCCAGATGAAAGATACTAAGTTCAAAGTTGGTTATGATTCCATCTACAGGAAGGATTATCAAAACCAAGTTAGTAAAATCATCAGATGAAAGTGAGGCAACATTGGATGAAAGCAACTGGAATAGTTCGTCGAATCGATGATTTGGGTCGTGTTGTCATTCCCAAAGAAATACGCAGAACGCTGCGTATCCGTGAGGGGGATCCGTTAGAGATCTTTGTAGATCGAGATGGAGAAGTTATTTTGAAGAAATATTCACCAATCAGCGAGTTAAGCGATTTTGCCAAAGAATATGCAGAAGCCCTTTTTGACAGCCTCGGAAACCCGGTATTAATTTGTGATAGGGACAGTTATATTGCTTTAGCAGGCAGTTCTAAAAAAGATTATCTAAATAAAAATATAAGCGATTTAGTTGAAAAAACAATGGAAGACCGTAATTCGGTCCTTGTAACGCAGCAAGGTGATATTGCGTTAGCCGATGGTAATGATGAAACCATTTCATCTTATACAATTGGACCAATCATTGCAAACGGCGATCCAATTGGTGCAGTTATTATCTATTCAAAAGAGGGAACTCTTGGCGAAGTAGAGAAAAAGGCTGTTGAAACTGCTGCTGGATTTTTAGCAAGACAAATGGAGTCCTAGAACTAATATTATTCTCAAAATAAAAGAGGCAGCCTTCGCTGTCTTTTTTATTTGTCTTGAAATTCAGCTCCACAAGAGTATAAGAGGTGCAAAGTGCAGATAAATCATAAGACCTGAGTTTAGGGGAATAAGCCGCCGTCTAGAAGGGGCCCGAGGGCGCTTGCCGCTTTATAATATGCTATAATACACACGAGTTAGGTTAGTTAGGAGATAAGAAATGAAGCATGTAAACCAGTCAAAGGCTCTTTTTAGGGGGGCTTTTATTTTAGCCATTGCAGCATTGGTAACGAAAATCCTAAGTGCTGTATATCGGGTTCCGTTTCAAAATATTGTTGGTGATGTTGGCTTTTATATATATCAGCAGGTATACCCGTTTTATGGTCTAGCCATAGTCCTATCGACCACAGGATTTCCAGTTGTTATTTCAAAGTTATATGCGGAACAAAAGGACAAGGGTGACCATGAGAAAATAAGGCGGCTTTTATTTGTCTCCTATATCCTTTTACAGTTATTTGGACTTATTTGTTTTTTTATTCTTTATTTTGGCGCCAATCATATAGCGATATGGATGAATGATGAGAAGTTAGCGATTTTACTTAGGGTTGTCTCAATTGTCTTTTTATTATTTCCGATTGTTGCTATTTTGAGAGGGTATTATCAGGGGAAGGGGGATATGGTGCCAACGGCTCTTTCTCAGGTGGGGGAACAATTAATAAGGGCATTCACCATTCTTTTTTCTGCCTACGTGCTGACAAAGCTGGGATATTCGCTGTATTTGATTGGCGGAGGTGCCATGTTTGGATCGATTACCGGTAGTATGGTATCAGCAGTTATCTTGTTTACGTTCCTTTGGATTCGTAAAGAATGGGGAATAATTGCTCCTCGAAAAGGAATGCTGGCGAGCTATTATCGAGAGGCTGGCATTATTTTAAAGACGCTTGTCTATCAAGGTCTAACAATCTGTATTAGTGGAATGCTAATGATTTTTATACAAATGGCTGATGCTTTGAACCTGTACTCTTTACTTACAGAGAATGGATATGGGATAGAAATGGCCAAGGGGATAAAGGGAATATTTGACCGTGGGCAGCCAATAATTCAATTAGGGACGATTGTTGCTGTATCCATGTCCTTATCACTTGTACCCTTAATAACGAGTGCAAGAATTAAAAAGGACATGTCTTTCTTGCGTGATAAAATTCAGCTGGCTATTCGAATAGCTATCGTCATTGGTGTTGGGGCATCTTTAGGCCTATGGGCAATAATTGAGCCAGCTAATATTATGCTATTTGAAAATAACTCAGGATCTTCGGTATTAGGAATCCTTAGTTTTGTTATTCTCCTTAGCTCAATCATTACAACAATCATTGCTATAATGCAGGGGCTAGGTTCATTACTTTTTCCTGCAGTCATCGTACTGGCAATCTTTCCATTAAAATACATGTTAAATAATTTTTTCGTCCCGACATTTGGGACCATGGGTGCCGCTTATGCAACCCTTATTACGTTAGTTTTTGCTTGCGGCATTCTTTACTTAAAATTTATAAAAATGCAGAACATTCCGCTGCTATCGTTTCACTTTCTACGAACCCTTTTGACAGCAGCCTTCATGATGGTACTCCTTCTAAAAGGCTATCTAGCCTTAACAGATATGATTACGATACCGGTTGGGACCGAGAGGATAATGGCAGCCATTCAGGCGCTCGGAGGTGCCGTTTCCGGAGGATTCCTTTTCTTGTTTATTATCATTAGAGGTGGCGTCTTTTTGGAAAAAGAATTATCATTATTTCCTTTCGGCAGTAAATTAAGCCTTTTATTACCTAAGAAGAATAGGAGTTAGAAAAGTATGGGCAAAACAATTGAAGTTCTCGGATTAGGAGCGGGAGATCTCGAACAGCTCCCCTTTGGCGTTTATAAGAAGATAATGAAGGCAGATCATGTTTACTTAAGGACAAAGGAACATCCCGTTATTGCAGAACTAGTTCAAGAAGGACTAGGCTTTACATCATTTGATTCCGTGTATGAAAAGCATGACCAGTTTGAAGAGGTATATCAAGAGATTGTCCAGAACCTGCTGGAAAAGGCAAAAGCGGAGCAAGTGATTTATGCGGTTCCAGGTCATCCTCTTGTTGCCGAAAGAACCGTTCAATTGCTTCTAGAATATGGTCCAAAAGAGGATATAGATATCATCATTGGCGGAGGTCAAAGCTTTATTGACGCCATTTTTCAATCATTAAAAATTGACCCTGTAGATGGTTTCCAGCTTTTAGATGGAACCCTTCTCAAATCTAGTCAGCTGCAAATTGATCAGCATATTTTTATAAGTCAAGTATATGACCAGTTTGTCGCTTCAAATATTAAGCTAACTCTTATGGAAAGACTTCCTGATGATTATGAAGTTGTCATTGTTACTGCCGCGGGAAGCAGGGATGAACGTATTGAGCGGGTTCCTTTGTATAAGTTAGACCGTAAAGTAACCCTTGATAATCTCACATCTGTTTATGTACCTCCTGTACAGGATGAACAAATCATGCTGAAAAACTTCTCTAAGCTGCGTGAGATTATTGCTGTATTAAGAGGACCAAATGGCTGTCCATGGGATAAAGAACAAACACACGAGTCATTAAAAAAGTACTTGATTGAAGAAACCTATGAAGTAATCGAAGCGATTGATAGTGGTGATATTGATCATTTAATAGAGGAGCTCGGTGATGTCTTGCTGCAGGTTATGCTTCACGCCCAAATCGGCGAGGATGAAGGCTATTTTGCGATTGAGGATGTCATTGAGGTACTATCAGAAAAGATGATTCGCAGGCACCCACATGTTTTTGGAGATAAGAAAGCAGAGAATTCTAAAGAAGTTCTTCGTAACTGGCAGGAAATTAAGAAGCAGGAAAAGGGCGAAAGGGAATTCTCTTTGCTTGAGGGCATTTCAAAATCGATGCCGAACTTACTAAGAGCCTTTGAGATTCAGAAGAAAGCGGCAAAAGTTGGCTTTGATTGGCAGGAAATAACACCAGCTTTGGAGAAAGTGAAAGAAGAGCTGGAGGAATTCGAGAATGAGATAAAGCAAGCAAGTTTTGTTGAAGCTAAAAAAGAATTTGGCGACATCCTGTTTGCTATTGTGAATATCGCAAGGTTTTTAGATATCAATCCTGAAGAGGCGTTATTTGGAACTAATGAAAAGTTTATTCGCAGATTTCAATTTATAGAAGAACGTGTAAAGAAAAGCGGAAAGTCTGTTGAGGAGCATTCACTCGAGGAACTTGATCAATTCTGGGATGAAGCAAAATCAAAAGGACTTTAGAAACGGGGGATTATGAAATGAGATTAGATAAATATTTAAAGGTATCAAGACTAATAAAAAGAAGGACCCTGGCAAAAGAGGTATCCGATCAAGGCAGAATTCTCATAAATGGGAAAGAAGCCAAGGCAAGTTCAACAGTAAAAGTCGGTGACGAACTCACAATCCGTCTTGGACAAAGACTAGTTACTGCAAGAATTGATCAAATTCAAGATACAACGCGCAAAGAAGCAGCGGCTGAAATGTATACGATTATTAAAGACGAAAGAATTGGAGAATCACAGTTCTAATCGATGCCCTTAAAAGGCTTGTTCTAATTCATTTATCCCTTACATAAAAATGTAATAAATGGTTGTACAAATGATTGTGAGGGATGAATGATGAGCCAATATTATGAAACAAATCCTGTCAAAAGCACTGTTCCGGAGCATGATGTCATCATGAGGGGAAGAAAACTTCTCGATATAACAGGTGTTAAACAAGTAGAAAGCTTTGATAATGAGGAGTTCTTATTAGAAACATCTATGGGCTTTTTAGCGATTAAAGGGCAAAACTTGCAAATGAAAAACCTCGATGTAGAAAAGGGGATTGTCTCCATTAAGGGAAAGATATTTGATTTAGTTTACTTAGATGAACAGCATGGGGAGAAAGCTAAAGGGTTCTTTAGTAAGTTGTTCCGATGACACTTTCCACTCAATTCCTTACCATGCTTTCAATGATCGGAATGGGTTCGCTGTTTGGGGTTATGTTTGATACCTATCAGCGTTTCTTAGACCGTCCTAACCGAAAGTCATGGATTGTTTTTATTAATGACTTGTTGTTTTGGGTCATTCAAGCTCTAATTATCTTTTACATTCTTTACCTTGTTAACAATGGGGAGTTACGTTTCTATATTTTCGTGGCACTTCTTTGTGGCTTTGCAGCCTATCAAAGTTTATTTAAAGGTATTTATTTAAGATTACTTGAAGCTATGATAAGAAGCGTAATAGCCCTTTATCAATTTTTTAGAAGGGCTTTCCAGCTCCTTATCTATAAACCTGTCGTAGGCATCATTCAGTTGCTAATTTCTATTATTATTCTACTTGGCAGGGGGACTCTTTCCCTTGTCAAATTTATTTTAAAGATTTTATTGTTTATTCTTAAGGTACTATGGGTGCCACTCGTCAAGATTACACTAATACTTTGGAAACTTTTGCCGAAAAGTATTAAAAAATCCGTCGAGAAGTTATATAATAGAACGGCAGGAATTTTTATGGAAATCAAGAACTATTTAAGTAAGTGGATTAAAAAGTGGAAAAGACCAAAAGAGTAAGGAGGGATGGGAATTGAGTTCAGTAAAAGAAAAGAATATAGCCAAAATCCAATCAACGTATGTCCACCAGCAAGAAGTAGCAGAAATTGCTTCAGCTAGGAAAAGGAAATTATTATATAGAAGACTTTCCTTGTTTTTAGTATTTGCTGCTGTCATGTCATATTTAATGATTACTAGCTTTATTTCCCAATCCTCAACTTTAGATAAAAAAGTGGCACAAAAGAGGCAGTTGGAACAAGAGCTGACACAATTAAAAAAACAACAACAAATGCTAAAAGAAGATATTGTAAAATTAAACGATGATGATTACCTTGCTAAGCTTGCTAGAAAAGAATATTTTTTCTCGGAAACTGGTGAAATTATCTTTAATATTCCAGAAGAAAATAAAGGTAAAAACAACCAATAACTAGTCTTATTGACACTTATTTTTCCCATTTTGTATAATATAAAGTAGGTATCATTTTTTTATTTCTTAAGGAGGAAAATTCTTTTTATGTCAATCGAAGTAGGCAGCAAGTTACAAGGAAAGGTAACAGGGATTACAAATTTCGGAGCTTTTGTGGAGCTGCCTGATGGCTCAACTGGACTCGTACACATCAGTGAGGTTGCTGACAATTATGTGAAAGATATCAATGATCATCTTAAGGTTGGTGACCAAGTAGAGGTTAAAGTCATCAATGTCGAGAAAGATGGGAAAATTGGGCTATCCATAAAAAAGGCAAAAGATAGACCACAGGCCCCGCAAAGATCCCATTCACACTCGAACTCACATTCGCAGCGTCCTCGTCAGGGCAGACAAAATGATCGGAATGTTCCAAAAGTAGAAACGTTCGAGTCAAAAATGGCGAAGTTTTTAAAAGATAGTGAGGATCGTTTAACTTCTTTAAAACGTCATACGGAATCTAAGCGTGGCGGAAGAGGAGCTAGAAGGGGTTAACTTGTTGCTTATTTAAAAAATCATATATTGCCTATTCAAGACAGGTCTAGCGACTTGTCTTTTTTGTTTACCAAAAAATAAAAAGCGTCGAAATAATCGACGCTTTTTAATATTGTCTAGCTGCAGCGCCTAGGGGCTCTCAGGTCTAAGCCAATCCGTCAAAAAGGTTAAAGAGCAACCTTTCTGCCGGCTCGTCTAATGCCTGTCGCCCCTGGGCAAGGCGCTTCCGCTTTTCGTTATAGCGGCGGAGGGGATCGAACCCCCGACCTTACGGGTATGAACCGTACGCTCTAGCCAGCTGAGCTACACCGCCAAGTATTCAAGACACAATGAATATAATACAGGTGAAAGCTAATAGTGTCAAATAATTTTTTTAGTTATTCCGTATTCCGACATCCTTTCGATTTGTCAACATTATTTGAATAAATATAGTGGAAACCGTCGAACGAAACTTTGCATACGTTCACTAATTTGACAAAATTTTAAATCTATTAATTTTATAATAGTCTTTAACAAGAATTAATAGAGGAGTGTGACTTATGGAAAAGCTAGAACGGAGTTTACTAGAACCGGTCGGAGAGGTTAACTTTCGATCCTCTAAATGGTCTTGGGACAGCGTTTTGAAAAAAATCCAATTAAAAGTTGAATCCTTCTTTCTTATAAAGGGTTACCTATTACTTATTGTAGGTTTCTTATTAGGAAGAGCTTTGATATTATCCACGCTTGCTCCCTTTAGTCTGCCTTTTTTCGCAGCCGTCTTTTTAATAAAAAGAGATCGATCTCCGCTTGTCTTAGTAGGATTGGTTGCGGGCGCAGCAACTGTCTCCTTGAAGAATGCAGCATTTACCTTTTTGGTTTCCATTCTTTTTCTAGTTATATATCGGATTAGTGAGAGATGGATTAAAAATGAAATGAGAATGATTCCGCTTTTGGTTGCAATTATTCTAGGGGTGGGAAAATTGGCCGAGGCCTTTATTATTTCTAGGCAGCTGACACTTTATGACACGATGATGGTGGGTGTTCAGGCTAGTTTATCGTTTATACTAACGCTTATCTTCTTACAGAGCATCCCCTTATTAATCTTGAACAAGCGCAGACAATTGTTAAAAACCGAGGAAATTGTTTGCTTAATCATAATGCTTGCTTCAATCATGACCGGAACAATCGGCTGGAAAATTTACGATTTATCACTTGAGCATATTTTGTCCCGCTATCTTGTTTTAGTATTTTCGTTTATTGCGGGTGCCACAGTTGGTTCGACAGTCGGTGTCGTAACGGGTTTAATTTTTAGTCTTGCAAGTGTTTCAAGCTTTTATCATATGAGCCTGCTTGCTTTTTCAGGTGTACTAGGCGGTTTATTAAAAGAAGGAAAGAAAATTGGGGTAGCAATTGGTTTGTTTATTGCAACACTTTTAATTGGAATGTATGGTCAGGAGGGCGGTTCCGGCTCTTTAACTACTACACTATTGGAATCCGCAGCAGCCATTGTACTTTTCCTCTTAACACCGCAACTATTTACCTCTAAATTGGCCAAATATATTCCTGGTACACCGGAATATACATCGGAACAACAAAAATACATGAGAAAAATGCGTGATGTAACAGCACAAAGGGTTGCCCAATTTTCTAGTGTCTTCCATGCGCTTTCAAATAGTTTTTCGCAGATGGAAACAAAGCCTATTGATAAAGAAGATGAACGGGAAATGGATTATTTTATGAGTCATGTAACAGAAAAAACATGTAATACTTGCTTTAAAAAGGAGCAGTGTTGGGCAAAGAATTTTAATACAACCTATGGATATTTAGAAGAAATTATTCACGAGATGGATCAAAATGATGGCGCAGTTTCGCCAAAATTATCTCGTGAATGGGATAAACATTGTACTCGTTCAAAAAGAGTATATGAGGCGGTCGGGCAGGAGCTGACCTTTTACCAAGCCAACCAAAAGTTAAAGAAACAGGTTCAGGAAAGCAGGAGACTAGTAGCAGATCAACTTCTTGGTGTTTCCGAGGTGATGGATAACTTCGCCAAAGAAATCCAGCGTGAACGAGAGAATCATCATAAGCAGGAGGAACAAATCCTGGAGTCCATTCAAGCATTTGGTGTTCAGGTGGAGCATGTTGAGATCTATAGTCTTGAGTCAGGAAATGTGGATATTGAAATGTCCGTTCCATTTTGTAATGGCCATGGGGAGTGTGAAAAGTTAATTGCACCAATGTTATCTGACATCCTTGGGGAACAAATTATTGTTACCTCTGAAGAATGTGCTGCATACCCTAACGGTTTCTGTCATGTAGTGTTTCAATCGTCAAAGGCCTATACAGTTGAAACGGGAATGGCCCATGCAGCTATGGATGGCGGGTTTGTTTCAGGAGACAGCTATTCAACCATGGAACTGGGGTTAGGGAAATTTGCGATTGCCATCAGTGATGGAATGGGGAACGGAGAAAGAGCTCATTATGAGAGCAAAGAGACACTGCAGCTTTTACAAAAAATACTGCAATCGGGTATTGACGAAAAGGTTGCAATAAAGTCAGTCAACTCTATTCTATCGCTTCGAACGACAGATGAAATCTTTGCGACATTAGACTTAGCAATGATTGATCTTCAAAACGCTTCAGCAAAATTCCTAAAGATAGGTTCAACTCCTAGTTTTATAAAAAGGGGAAATAAAGTAATCAAAATCCAAGCTAGTAATTTGCCTATAGGAATTTTAGAAGAATTTGAAGTGGATGTGGTGAGTGAGCAGTTAAAAGCCGGGGATTTACTCATAATGATGAGTGACGGTATCTTTGAAGGGCCAAAGCATGTAGAAAATTATGACTTGTGGATGAAGCGGAAAATACAAGAATTACAAACAGATGATCCTCAGGAAATATCTGATTTAATTTTGGAAGAAGTGATTCGTTCAAGGGATAACTTGATTGGTGATGATATGACCATTGCCGTGGCGAAGATAAAGCACAATACACCTAAATGGGCTAGTATTCCTGTTACAAGGATGAAGAAACGCGCGTAATCAATTATTTTGTCCAGTTTATCCTTTAAATATGTATAAATCCCCTCTGCCGTGTCGAAAATGAGAGTAACTCGAAAAGTGGAGGGAGAACGCATATGTATACAGGGAAAATTCGTCAGATTTTATTGATAACGGACGGCTGTTCAAATCAAGGGGAAGATCCTATTGCAATGGCCGCTCTTGCGAAAGAACAAGGGATATCTGTTAATGTTATCGGTGTAATGGAGCAAGATGTGATTGATGAAAAGGGAATGATAGAAATAGAAGGAATAGCAATGTCCGGAGGCGGAGTCAGTCAAATTGTCTATGCTCAAGCGCTCTCCCAAACTGTTCAAATGGTTACAAGGAAAGCAATGACACAGACAATCCAAGGTGTAGTAAACCGGGAGCTTCAGCAAATTCTTGGCCGTTCACAGACAATCGAAGATCTTCCTCCTGAAAAGAGAGGGGAAGTAATGGAAGTGGTCGATGAACTTGGAGAAACTGTCGAATTAGAGGTGTTGATTCTTGTCGATACAAGTGCAAGTATGAAACATAAGCTTCCAACCGTTAAAGAAGCCCTGCTTGACCTTTCCCTAAGCTTAAATGCACGTACAGGTGACAATCAATTTGCCGTGTTTGTATTTCCCGGGAAAAAGAATGATGTCGAAAAAATCCTAGATTGGACGCCAAAGTTACAATCTTTGACAAGTATCTTCTCTCAGCTTACAACAGGGGGAATAACTCCAACTGGACCTGCAATCCGTACCGCTTTATCTTCATTTCATTCAAAACGTTCATTAAGGAGTCTTATGACTGGTGATGATGAATCATTCCTTGAAGAGTCGATGTAAAGTAGCTCCGGGCACTGTGATAACAGGGAAATGGCATTCGAATAAATATACCGTTTTAAAGGAACTAGGATATGGCGCAAACGGCATTGTCTACCTTGCAAAGTTTAAAAATTCGCAAGTAGCCCTAAAGATGAGCGATAACGGAATGTCCATTACCTCAGAGGTTAATGTATTAAGGTCGTTTGCAAAGGTCCAAGGGTCAACCCTCGGACCTTCTTTACTTGATGTTGATGATTGGAATACTAAAACAGGGCAGATTTCTTTTTATACGATGGAGTATATTCAAGGGGCAGACTTGCTCTCTTTTATACAAAATAAGGGGAAGTCGTGGACCACAGTCCTCTTTCTTCAATTATTAAATGACTTGAATACCCTGCATGAAAACGGATGGGTATTTGGCGATTTAAAGCCAGAAAACTTAATCGTTACTGGTCCATCCCCAAAGATTAGATGCATTGATGTTGGCGGTACGACGATTAAAGGGAGAGCAATTAAAGAATTCACCGAGTTCTATGATCGTGGATATTGGGGGTTAGGAACGAGAAAGGCGGACCCTGCCTATGATTTATTTGCTGTTGCTATGATTATGATTAACACTGCCTATCCAAAACGCTTTAACAAAACAACAGGTGGTATTCTGCAGCTTAGAGAAGCAATTAGAAAACAAAAAGATTTACACCCTTTCGAAAAGGTCATCGTAAAAGCACTCCAAGGACATTACGCAAACGCAGTTCAAATGAGAACTGAACTTATGTCGTTGGCCCTGGGCAGACAAAATCCCGGATCAGTCCCTAAATCACCACCAACCGCAGCAAATCCCAAAGGAACTAATCAATCACAAAAGATAAATTATACAGGAAGTCCGCCAAAAACCCGGCAAAACTATAGGAAGAAAAAGAAAAAAGGCCGCTTGGCGGAAACATTCATCATTGCGATGTCTATTGCACTTTTATACTTTTTGTATATTTTTCAAAAACTTCTTTGATTTTTGAAACTAATGGTCATTCATAACGTATAAAAGGGAAGTAAAAAAAGACCTAATCAAATAGGTCTTTGTTTTTGATACTTTTGTCTTAAAAGTGGTAAGCTAGGTATATTCAAATAAATAGAAACTTTATTAAGGAAGAATGCAGAATGTTAGAAGCAAAGGTAGCAGCACTGCTTAATCGCCACTCATTCGAAATTGAAAATAAAAAAATGGTGGTAGGTGTATCGGGCGGTCCGGATTCACTAGCATTGCTTCACTATTTGTGGGCGCAGCAGGAAAAGAAAAATCTATCCATTGTTGTAGCACACGTTGATCATATGTTTCGTGGTCAAGAGTCACTGGAAGATGCTTTATTCGTGAAAGACTATTGTGAACAAAAGGGCATTCCATTTGAAATGGCACGAATAAATGTTCCAGAGATTATTAAGAAAACAAAGAAAAACTCGCAAGTGGCATCGAGACATGCCAGATATGAGTTTTTTGAAAAAACAATGAATAAATATGGTTACAACTATCTAGCGCTAGGTCACCATGGAGATGACCAGGTTGAGACCATATTGATGCGTCTGACAAGAGGCAGTTCCGGTGCTGCGAGAGCAGGTATTCCGTTTATGAGACCATTCGGTAATGGATACATTTTTCGTCCCTTTTTATCTTTAACGAAGACAGAGCTTACGGAATATTGTCAGAAACAAAATTTGGTGCCTAGAATTGACCCTAGTAATAAAAAAAGTATTTATAGCAGGAATCGTTTTCGAAACGAAGTTCTTCCCTTTTTAAAAGCGGAAAATCAACATGTTCATGAACATTTTCAACGGTATAGTGAAGAATTGCAGAATGATGAAATACTTCTTCAGGAATTAACTGTCCTAAGAATGAATAAAGTAATGAAAAAGAGAGAAAAGAATGAAATTACCATTGACATAATTCCTTTTTTAGAAATGCCAATTTCTTTACAAAGAAGAGGTATTCAACTAATATTAAGCTATCTATACAAAGTAATACCAGTGTCACTTTCCGCTTTACATATTGATCATGTTCTATCTTTAATTCGACATCATCATCCATCTGGAACACTTGATTTCCCTAACGGTTTAAAGGTTATTCGGTCGTATTCACTACTTTCTTTTCAATTTGAAGTTAGTGAATCTCACACCTATTTTCTCGAAATGATGGACCCCGGCGAGATTGAATTACCTAACGGGGCTAGTATAAAAATGGATGTCATTGATGATAAGGAAAACGTTGAAACAAATGGATTTTATGCATTATTTCCTGCTGACAAGATTAAACTGCCCATTCAGATTCGAACCAGAAAAATAGGTGATCGCATGAACCTAAAAGGAATGTCAGGCTCAAAAAAGCTAAAAGATATATTTATTGATAGTAAAATTCCTATCCAGGATCGCGATTCTTGGCCTGTAATTACTGACAAAGATGGTTGTATTCTTTGGCTTCCTGGAATTAAGAAATCAGCTTTTGAAGGCATTAATCACTCAACAAGTCAGCATATACTACTCACATATCATAAGTAATGATCTTCTAGGAGGCACAATTATTATGAAACAGGATATTAAAGAGGTCTTATTTTCTGAAGAACAGATTCAGGAGAAAATCAAGGAGTTAGGGGCTCAATTATCAGAGGAGTATCAAGATCGCTTCCCTCTCGCAATTGGTGTTTTAAAAGGTGCAATGCCATTTATGGCTGATTTACTTAAACGTGTGGATTGCTATTTGGAAATGGATTTTATGGATGTCTCAAGTTATGGTACTGCGATGGTTTCTTCAGGAGAAGTGAAAATCCTAAAGGATTTAGATACTTCAGTTGAAGGAAGAGACATCTTAATCATTGAGGATATAATTGATAGTGGCTTAACTCTAAGCTATCTTGTTGATTTGTTCCGTTACCGAAAAGCAAAATCCATTAAGATTGTCACTTTACTTGACAAACCAACAGGAAGGAAGAGCGCAATAAAAGCAGATTATGTTGGTTTTATTGTCCCAGATGAATTTGTGGTTGGGTACGGATTAGATTATATCGAAAAATACCGTAACCTTCCATATATTGGTGTTTTAAAACCGGAAGTATATAGCGATAATCTTTAAGTGTAAACTAATAAGGCTATTGCAAGAATTATTTGTCAACATATGTAACCCAGTTAAAAACAGTAATTTAAGAATTGGAATGATTTTCTATGATACTATCTAAAAAAGTTTTTATCGCGGGAGGAGGTAAGAGATGAATCGGATTTTCCGTAATACCATCTTTTATTTATTGATATTTTTAGTCATTATTGGCGTGGTAAGTTTCTTTAATGGCAGTAACGAACCTACGGATAACATTTCCTACAATGAGTTTGTTGACAGCTTAGAAAAAAATGAAGTGGATTCATTTTCTATGCAGCCTGAACGTGGTGTCTTTGAAGTTCGGGGGCAGTTTGAAAAAGGG
The DNA here is from genome assembly GCF_030817595.1 of Neobacillus niacini. Classification (GTDB taxonomy): domain Bacteria; phylum Bacillota; class Bacilli; order Bacillales; family Cytobacillaceae; genus Neobacillus; species Neobacillus niacini_G. Next base: position 4,263,057 of record NZ_JAUSZN010000001.1, on the reverse strand, counting down.
GTAAAAGACGGTAAGAACTTTTTAACGTACGTCCCGAATAGTGAGAAAATTCTAGAGCGAATTGATGCAGCAGGTTCAAAGGTAGAAGTAATGCCTGCTAAGGAAACAAGCGGCTGGGTGACATTCTTTACTTCCATAATTCCATTTGTGATTATCTTTATCTTATTCTTCTTCTTATTAAACCAAGCTCAAGGCGGCGGCAGCCGTGTAATGAACTTCGGTAAGAGTAAAGCAAAGCTTTATAATGACGACAAGAAGAAAGCACGATTTAAGGATGTTGCAGGTGCAGATGAAGAGAAACAAGAATTAGTCGAAGTGGTAGAATTCCTAAAAGATCCGAGGAAGTTTGCTGAACTTGGTGCGCGTATTCCAAAAGGAGTCCTGCTTGTAGGGCCTCCAGGAACAGGTAAAACATTATTAGCACGTGCAGTAGCCGGAGAAGCTGGCGTTCCTTTCTTCTCAATTAGTGGTTCTGATTTCGTCGAAATGTTTGTTGGGGTCGGTGCATCCCGTGTACGTGATTTGTTTGAAAATGCTAAGAAAAATGCTCCATGTATCATTTTTATCGACGAAATTGACGCAGTAGGTCGTCAACGTGGTGCTGGTTTAGGCGGCGGTCACGATGAACGAGAGCAAACCTTGAATCAATTATTAGTTGAAATGGATGGATTTGGCGCTAATGAAGGAATTATTATTATTGCCGCAACAAACCGTCCAGATATCCTTGACCCTGCATTATTACGTCCTGGACGTTTTGACCGTCAAATCACTGTTGACCGTCCTGATGTAAATGGTCGTGAAGCAGTCTTAAAAGTACATGCAAAGAACAAACCGTTAGATGAATCTGTAAACTTAAAAAATATCGCTATGAGAACACCTGGTTTTTCAGGTGCTGACTTAGAAAACTTATTAAATGAGGCGGCCTTAGTGGCAGCACGTCAGAATAAGAAAAAGGTCGACATGGAAGATATTGATGAAGCAACAGACAGGGTAATTGCTGGTCCTGCTAAAAAGACTCGTGTTATCTCAAAGAAAGAACGCAATATTGTTGCTTTCCATGAAAGCGGGCATACAGTAATAGGATTAATCCTAAATGAAGCCGACATGGTTCATAAGGTTACAATTGTCCCTCGTGGTCAAGCAGGTGGTTATGCCGTGATGCTTCCAAGGGAAGACCGCTACTTTATGACGAAACCAGAATTACTTGATAAAATTGTTGGTTTATTGGGCGGACGTGTTGCAGAAGAGATTGTCTTTGGTGAGGTAAGTACTGGAGCTCACAACGACTTCCAACGTGCAACTGGAATTGCTCGTAAAATGGTTACTGAATTTGGTATGAGTGACAAGCTGGGAGTTGGACAGTTCGGTCAAGCTTCAGGCGGTCAGGTATTCTTAGGACGTGACATTCATAATGAGCAAAACTATTCTGATGCCATTGCCTTTGAAATTGACCTTGAGATTCAACGCATTCTTAAAGAATGTTATGAAAGAGCTAAAACCATTCTTACTGAGAATCGAGATAAACTGGATTTGATTGCGAAGACGCTTCTTGAAGTTGAAACATTGAACGCAGAACAAATTGAATACTTAATTAAAAATGGGCGTATGCCTGAATCTGCTTCAGAGTTAGAAGGCTTTCAAGCTGATCCTAAAAAGTCAGATGATGTCAAAGTAACTATTAATAAAAAGAAGGATGAAGATCCTTCCAGCCAGAATTCTGAATCAGAAGACAAGTAATTTTTTAAAGAGAGTGCTTACAAAAAAGCACTCTTTTTTTTCACGATAAAAAGTAATTATGATATGATGTTTGCAGTATGACACAAGTTAATTCAGAAAAGTGAGTGATTCTTTTGATCTTTGTATTCGATGTAGGGAATACCAATACTGTTTTAGGTGTTTATAAAGGGGAAGAACTTAAATATCACTGGCGTGTAGAAACGAACAGAAACCGAACAGAGGATGAGTTCGGAATGATAATTAAATCCCTTTTTGATGCTTCAGGCCTCTCATTTTCGCAAATTGATGGAATTATTATTTCATCTGTTGTTCCACCGATCATGTTTGCTTTAGAAAGAATGTGTAAAAAATACTTTAACCTTACTCCATTGGTAGTTGGACCAGGGATAAAAACGGGGCTAAATATTAAGTATGAAAACCCTAGAGAAGTAGGCGCTGATCGGATTGTTAATGCAGTTGCAGCCATACATGAATATGGCAGTCCTTTGATTATTGTCGATTTTGGTACTGCGACCACTTATTGCTATGTCAATGAACAGCGTCAATATATGGGTGGTGCGATTGCACCTGGGATTGGTATTTCAACAGAAGCGCTGTATTCCAAGGCGGCAAAGCTTCCTAGAATTGAGATTGCTCGTCCTGAGGGTGTAATTGGTAAAAATACAGTTGCGGCCATGCAGGCAGGAATTGTCTACGGGTATGTAGGTCAAGTTGAGGGGATCGTTAAAAGGATGATTGACCAGAGTGACCAAAAGCCTACAGTCATTGCGACGGGCGGATTATCCTCTCTAATTGCCCAAGAATCAAAGATTATTGATATTGTTGATCCATTTTTAACTTTAAAGGGTTTACAGCTAATCTATAAGAGAAATATGGAGAATATAAGAAATGCGTAGGGCGCCGGTTCATCGGCGACAGGCATAAGACGAGCCGGCTAGAAGGTTGGTTTTTACCTTCTTGACGGATTGGCTTATGACCCCGAGCCGATGGTGCCCGAAGCTAGACAATAAGAAGTAGCAACTAGAAAGGAGTTACATAATGAGTGATTACTTAGTAAAAGCTTTGGCCTATGATGGTCAAATTAGAGCGTATGCAGTACGTACTACCGAGGTGGTTTCGGAGGCACAGCGTCGCCATCAAACATGGCGCACTGCTTCTGCAGCTTTAGGGCGTTCCCTGACAGCTGGTGTAATGATGGGGGCAATGTTGAAGGGTGAGGACAAATTAACAATTAAAATTGATGGGGGCGGCCCAATTGGCGTCATCCTAGTAGATAGCAATGCCAAGGGCGATGTTCGTGGGTATGTATCAAATCCCCAAGTTGACTTTGAGGCGAATGAGCATGGGAAGTTAGATGTACGCCGCGCAGTTGGCACTGAGGGTACTCTGTCTGTGGTTAAAGATACCGGTCTTCGTGACTTCTTTTCGGGTCTAGTACCAATTGTGTCTGGTGAATTAGGTGAGGACTTCACTTATTACTTTGCTACTTCAGAACAGGTGCCTTCCTCAGTTGGAGTAGGTGTCTTGGTAAATCCTGATGATACCATTCTTGCCGCAGGAGGATTTATTTTTCAACTGATGCCTGGAATTAAGGATGAGACGATCACTACGGTAGAGGAACGTTTAAAAACAATTTCACCTATTTCAACTTTAGTAAAGCAAGGCCTTATGCCAGAAGAAATCTTGCAGGAGCTCTTTGGGAAGGATCAGGTAAATGTCTTAGAGACAATGCCAGTTCAATTTAAGTGTGTCTGCTCAAAGAATCGTTTTGCAGATGCGATTGTTGGTTTGGGGCAAGGCGAAATAGACGATATGATTACAGAAGACGGACAGGCTGAAGCACACTGCCATTTTTGTAATGAAAAGTATCTATTCACTAGGGAAGAGCTAGAGGAATTAAAGAGTCAGGCAAAATAAGCAGTTCGGGGGGAGGAGTAGGTGAGGCGAAAGCAGCTATGGATTGTGATTGCAGGGCTTATTCTGTTGAACTGTCTAACGCTTATCTTTTTCCTAGCAAAAGTGAAAGAGGTAAGCGGGACTGCTTTCAGTGAAGAAGTCGTCGCATCAGTGGGGAAAAGTGACATTACAAGGCAACAATGGCTAAATGAATTAGAGGCAAGATACGGGAAAGATGTTCTTAAGGATATGATTGACCAAAAAGTCATAAAGGAAATGGCAGATAAATATCACATTAAGGTTTCCGAAAAAGATGTGGAACGCGAATATAGAATCCTTCAAACTACATATAGCTCACCAAGTGAGAATAAAAAAACATCCGAGAAGAAATGGAAAGAGCATATTCGAAACAGTCTCTTGCAAGAAGAAATTCTTACAAGAGATGTAAAAGTCTCCAAAAAAGAGATGCAAGCCTATTTCGAGAAAAATAAAGAACTCTTTTCCATTCCTGACGCTTACCATGTGTCACATATTATTGTGAAATCAAGCGATGAAGCAGAAAATGCCATCAAGGAACTAGAACAAGGTTCCAGTTTCTCGGCATTGGCGATGGAACGTTCCATTGAAGAATTTTCTGCAAATGTGGGCGGAGATATAGGTTTTCTCATTGAAGGGGAAGAACGCTATCCTTCTGAATATTTACAAGCGGCAAAGAAGTTAAAAGAAGTGGCATGGAGTGATCCTATCCAAGTGGAACAGGGTTTTGCTATTGTTAAGCTTGAAGAAAAATTGAAAGGTAAAAAGTATAACTATGATGATGTTAAACAACAAATTCGCCGAGAAATTGCACTTGAACAAATGAAAACGTCAGCGTCTGCGACAACCTTTTGGGAAGAAGCGAAGGTAGAATGGTTTTACGGGAAAACGTCAGCAAACTAAGAGAAGCACAGAATTATTTTCTGTGTTTTTATTACAGGTTCAGAATAAAAAATTGATATATTTGGGAATTTTGTACTACAAAATGGTTGACAAAACTAGTAGAAAGCTGATAAATTTATTATAATACCAATAAAATTACTCGGAATTAAGAAAGAGGTGCTCTAATGGTACGTGTAGCAAATTCAGTTGCAGAATTAGTTGGTCAAACTCCTATTGTAAAATTAAACAGATTAGTAGATGAAAACAGCGCAGAGGTTTATTTGAAGTTAGAATACTTTAATCCAGGCAGTAGTGTAAAAGACCGTATTGCTTTGGCAATGATTGAAGCAGCGGAAGAGAAAGGCTTAATTAAGCCTGGTGTCGATACGATTATTGAGCCTACAAGTGGAAATACAGGTATCGGTTTAGCGATGGTTGCAGCAGCAAAAGGATACAAGGCCATTTTTGTTATGCCTGAAACGATGAGCTTGGAAAGAAGAAACTTACTCCGTGCATACGGAGCGGAACTGGTACTTACTCCAGGACCTGAAGGAATGAAAGGTGCAATTGCGAAAGCGAATGCCCTAGCTGCTGAGAATGGCTACTTCGTGCCACAGCAATTTGAAAATGAAGCAAATCCTGAAGTACACCGTAGAACGACTGGCAAGGAAATTGTAGAACAAATGGATCAACTTGATGCGTTTGTTTCTGGTATCGGTACTGGTGGAACAATCACAGGTGCTGGTGAAGTTCTTCGTGAGAAGTTCCCAAATGTTAAAATTTTTGCGGTAGAGCCTACTGATTCTCCAGTATTATCTGGCGGTAACCCAGGTCCACACAAGATCCAAGGAATTGGAGCAGGATTTGTTCCGGCAGTTTTAAATACAGAAGTATATGATGAAGTAATTCAGGTTCAAGCGGAAGAGGCATTTGCAGCTTCACGCCGTGCAGCAAAAGAAGAAGGAATCCTAGGTGGAATTTCCTCAGGTGCAGCTATCCATGCCGCATTAGAAGTTGCGAAGAAACTTGGAAAAGGTAAAAAGGTACTTGCAATTATTCCTGATAATGGAGAACGTTATTTAAGTACACCTCTATACCAATATGAAGGCTAATTAATACTAGGAGAGGTTTGCATAGTGCTAAGCCTCTTTTTTTTTTGCTTTGAAAAACATTCTTCTTGTATGATAGAAGGAGTGAAAAATAAGCGGGAGGTATTTAGAGTGCATACAACTGGGAACTACAGTATTAAATGCGGACCATATCAGTTAGATTTTAGCAAGAAAACCTATATTATGGGTATTTTAAATGCTACCCCAGATTCTTTCTCAGATGGGGGAAAATACAATAATATGGAACATGCCATTAAGCATGCCCAAGAAATGGTTGAAAATGGAGCTGATATCATTGATATTGGTGGTGAGTCCACCCGTCCGGGATATACAGTAATTTCTGCAGACGAAGAAATTGAGCGTGTTGTTCCAGTTATAGAAGCTATATCCAAGCATGTAAGTGTTCCTATATCTATTGATACATATAAAGCAAAGGTTGCACAACGTGCGATAGAAGCTGGTGCTCATATTATAAATGATATTTGGGGAGCTAAGGCAGATGACAAAATGGCAGCTGTTGCGGCAGAATATAATGTTCCTATTATCCTAATGCATAATCGACATGATCGAAACTACTCCTTTTTTATAAGGGACGTGTTAAATGATCTTTACGAGAGTATTAACATTGTAAAGCAAGCGGGTGTTCGAGACGAGCAGATTATTCTGGACCCAGGTATTGGTTTTGCTAAAGACTTGAATGAGAACATTTTGATGATGCAGAACTTAGATACATTGACTGCACTCGGCTACCCTGTCCTTTTAGGAACCTCGAAAAAATCAATGATTGGACAAGCCTTAAATCTTCCGGTAGAGGAAAGAATGGAAGGGACAGGTGCCACGGTATGTTATGGTGTCCAAAAGGGTTGCCAAATTATTCGTATACACGATGTTAAAGAAATGAGCAGAATGGCAAAAATGATGGATATTCTAATGGGGAAGGGTGTCAGCCATGGATAAGATATTCGTTAATCAAATGGAATTCTATGGGTATCATGGTGTTTTTCCTGAGGAAACGAAACTTGGACAACGTTTTGTCGTAGATTTAATGGTGCTTGTCGATTTAAAAAAAGCTGGTCAAACGGATGAACTGGAGTATTCGGTAAACTATGGTGAATTATTTCAGGTATGTAAAGAAGTTGTGGAAGGAAAACCTTATAAGCTTGTTGAAGCTGTTGCTGAAAAAATTGCAGAGACTGTTTTGGGGCAATTTACTCTTGTTTCTGAAGTAACAATAAAGGTAATCAAACCAGATCCGCCAATTCCTGGGCACTATCAATCCGTCGCAGTAGAAATTACGAGGGGAAGATAAATATGGAAAATACAGCATTTATTGCCCTAGGATCTAATATCGGAAACAGGTATGATTATTTAGCGAAGGCGATTGAATACTTAGCAAAACATCCCAAAATTCAGCTGGTAAATACCTCCTCTATCTATGAAACAGATCCTGTCGGCTACGAGGAACAAGATTTATTTTTAAATATGGTGGTTGAAATCCAGACTGAATGGAGCGCGTTAGAATTATTAGGTTTTTGCTTGGAAGTTGAGCTTGAACTTGGAAGAAAAAGGGAAATTGTGTGGGGACCAAGAACAATTGACCTTGACATTCTTCTCTATAACCAAGAAAATATACAATCAGAGAAACTTATTATACCGCATCCACGGATGCTAGAGCGGAATTTTGTCATGATTCCATTGTCAGAAATAAGACCTGACATAATCATACCAAATATAGAAAAACCACTTAAAGCATGGATCAAAGAATTAGCTAACAAAGAAGGAGTCCGAATATGGAAGCGGAAAAATGGGGAAGACGTATTCGAGCCTATCGGAAACTAAAGGGCTTTACACAGGAGAGCTTTTCGAAAGAGCTTGGTGTATCAGTATCAATTATAGGTGAGATTGAAAGAGGTAACCGTATGCCTACAGGTGAGTTGCTAAAGAAAATTGGTCAAACCTTAAATATAACCATAGAAGAACTATCACCTAATGAATAGGGAGGTATGATTGTTGAAAATCGGCGACATTGAAATTAAAAATCAGGTCGTTTTAGCACCAATGGCTGGTGTATGTAACTCTGCCTTCCGTTTAACGGTTAAAGAGTTCGGAGCTGGTTTAGTTTGTGCGGAAATGGTTAGTGATAAAGGAATTGTGCTTAAAAATGAAAAAACGATGAATATGCTTTATATCGACGAACGTGAAAAACCTCTTAGCCTGCAGATATTTGGCGGAGAAAAGAAAACACTGGTAGAGGCAGCGCAATTTGTAGATAAAAATACAAATGCAGATATTATTGATATCAATATGGGCTGTCCTGTTCCGAAAATCACTAAATGTGATGCTGGAGCGAAATGGCTGTTAGACCCAGATAAAATCTATGAAATGGTAGCAGCGGTTGTTGAAACAGTCGAAAAACCTGTAACGGTTAAAATGCGTATGGGCTGGGATGACAACCATATTTTTGCTGTCAAAAATGCACAGGCTGTAGAAAGAGCTGGCGGTAAGGCAGTTGCACTTCATGGACGTACTCGTGTTCAGATGTATGAAGGAAAAGCAAACTGGGACATTATCCGAGAAGTAAAGCAGTCAATAAACATCCCATTAATCGGTAATGGTGATGTACAAACTCCACACGACGCAAAAAGAATGCTCGAAGAAACCGGTTGTGATGGAGTTATGATCGGAAGAGCTGCTCTGGGAAATCCGTGGATGATCTACCGTACTGTACAATATCTTGAGACAGGACGATTGATGGATGAACCAACAGTTCGTGAAAAAATGGATGTATGTATTTTACATCTTGATCGTTTAATTGCCCTTAAGGATGAGTATATAGCTGTACGTGAAATGCGTAAGCATGCTGCGTGGTATTTAAAAGGTGTACGAGGAAATGCACGTGTCAGAAATGCCATTAACGAATGTAATACTCGTGATGAATTAGTAGGAGTGTTAAATAGTTTAGCAGCAGAAGTAGAAGAGGAAGAAAGGCAAGTAATTGTAGGATAAATTTGACTTTAACTATAAGCTTTTCTATAATTGTTTTTATTTAATGAGCACTGCCAGTGAAATAACTGGCAGTTTTCTTTTATATTAATCTTTTTTGATGTCTGAATTGTCGAGATTGTGTAAAATAATAAAGTATGCATAAAAAGTGAACTATTTAAGGGATTAGATGTTAGTTTACATAAAAAAGAAGTAATTGGAGTTGATTAAGCATGAGTCAAGAAGAATTAAATGACCAGCTGAGGGTCAGACGGGAAAAAATGAATACGATGCGTGAAAATGGACTAGATCCATTTGGAAAACGCTTTGAACGTAGTCATAGTATTGTTGAACTAGTAGAACAGTATGGAGAGTTAGAGAAGGAAGACCTTGAGGCAAAAAATGTTGAAGTAACGATTGCAGGTCGGATGATGACGAAGCGTGGAAAAGGTAAAGCGGGGTTTGCTAATATCCAAGATCTAACTGGGCAAATTCAAGTATACGTTAGAGTAGATGCGATTGGTGCGGAAGCATACGAAGTATTTGATTCATCAGATTTGGGAGATATCATCGGTGTAACAGGAACCTTATTTAAAACAAAGGTAGGAGAATTATCCGTTAAGGTTCAAAACTATACGTTCTTAACAAAAGCACTCCGACCATTACCGGATAAATTCCATGGACTTAAAGATGTGGAGCAGCGATACCGTCAGCGTTACCTAGATTTAATTGTAAGCCAAGAGAGCAGAGAGACCTTTATTACACGCAGTAAAATTATTCAAGCTATGCGCCGTTATCTTGATGACAATGGATATCTAGAAGTTGAAACTCCGATGATGCACTCTATCGCTGGTGGTGCGTCTGCACGTCCGTTTATCACTCACCATAATGCACTTGATATGGAGCTTTATATGCGGATTGCTATTGAGCTCCATTTAAAGCGTCTAATTGTTGGCGGACTTGAAAAAGTATATGAAATCGGCCGCGTATTCCGTAATGAGGGTGTTTCAACACGACACAATCCAGAATTTACAATGATCGAGCTATATGAGGCTTATGCTGATTATCAGGACATTATGAGTCTGACTGAAAACTTAATTGCACACATTGCGCAAGAGGTACTAGGTACAACTACTGTCCAATACGGTGAATACGAAGTTAACTTAAAGCCAGAGTGGAAAAGATTACACATGGTGGATGCAATTAAAGAATATACCGGAGTAGACTTCTGGAAAGAAATGAGTGTAGAAGAAGCCCGGGCACTTGCGAAAGAACATGGTGTAGAAATCACTGAACATATGGTTTATGGGCATATCGTGAATGAATTCTTCGAGCAAAAAGTTGAAGAAAAGTTAATACAGCCAACATTTATTTATGGTCACCCGGTTGAGATTTCTCCACTTGCTAAGAAAAACGAGGAAGATCCAAGGTTTACAGATCGGTTTGAATTATTTATTGTTGCACGGGAACATGCGAATGCATTTACTGAGTTAAATGATCCTATTGATCAAAGAGAACGGTTTGAAGCGCAATTAAAAGAGCGTGAACAGGGTAATGATGAAGCACATGAAATGGACGAAGACTTTGTAGAGGCATTAGAATATGGTATGCCGCCTACAGGTGGATTAGGAATCGGTATTGATCGTCTTGTCATGCTGTTAACCAACTCCCCATCCATTCGCGACGTATTATTATTCCCGTTAATGCGCCATCGTTAATATGAAATTGGAAAAGCACCAGGTCACTGGTGCTTTGTTGTTTGTAGTAGACAAATAGTTTGAAAATTATTATTTTCGTATATTTGATAAATATGTTGGAAAAGCTATTGCACTCATTCCCTAATGGTGGTATATTAATATCTGTTGTTGCGAGACAACAAGTTTTAAAAAAGGTTTTTAGAAAAAGTTATTGACATTAGGTTGATAACTTGGTAAGATAATAAAGTCGCTTTTGAGCGGTATAAATAATTGCTCTTTGAAAACTAAACAAACAAGAACGTCAACAAACAATTTTTTTAGCTTTTAAAAAAAGTTAAGCCAACGTAACAAAATGAGCTATATCAACTTTCTTGGAGAGTTTGATCCTGGCTCAGGACGAACGCTGGCGGCGTGCCTAATACATGCAAGTCGAGCGAATCTTAAGGTGCTTGCACCTTTTGGTTAGCGGCGGACGGGTGAGTAACACGTGGGCAACCTGCCTGTAAGACTGGGATAACTTCGGGAAACCGGAGCTAATACCGGATAATCCTTTTCCTCTCATGGGGAAAAGCTGAAAGTCGGTTTACGCTGACACTTACAGATGGGCCCGCGGCGCATTAGCTAGTTGGTGAGGTAACGGCTCACCAAGGCGACGATGCGTAGCCGACCTGAGAGGGTGATCGGCCACACTGGGACTGAGACACGGCCCAGACTCCTACGGGAGGCAGCAGTAGGGAATCTTCCGCAATGGACGAAAGTCTGACGGAGCAACGCCGCGTGAGCGATGAAGGCCTTCGGGTCGTAAAGCTCTGTTGTTAGGGAAGAATAAGTATCGGAGTAACTGCCGGTACCTTGACGGTACCTAACCAGAAAGCCACGGCTAACTACGTGCCAGCAGCCGCGGTAATACGTAGGTGGCAAGCGTTGTCCGGAATTATTGGGCGTAAAGCGCGCGCAGGCGGTCCTTTAAGTCTGATGTGAAAGCCCACGGCTCAACCGTGGAGGGTCATTGGAAACTGGGGGACTTGAGTACAGAAGAGGAAAGCGGAATTCCACGTGTAGCGGTGAAATGCGTAGAGATGTGGAGGAACACCAGTGGCGAAGGCGGCTTTCTGGTCTGTAACTGACGCTGAGGCGCGAAAGCGTGGGGAGCAAACAGGATTAGATACCCTGGTAGTCCACGCCGTAAACGATGAGTGCTAAGTGTTAGAGGGTTTCCGCCCTTTAGTGCTGCAGCTAACGCATTAAGCACTCCGCCTGGGGAGTACGGCCGCAAGGCTGAAACTCAAAGGAATTGACGGGGGCCCGCACAAGCGGTGGAGCATGTGGTTTAATTCGAAGCAACGCGAAGAACCTTACCAGGTCTTGACATCCTCTGACACTCCTAGAGATAGGAAGTTCCCCTTCGGGGGACAGAGTGACAGGTGGTGCATGGTTGTCGTCAGCTCGTGTCGTGAGATGTTGGGTTAAGTCCCGCAACGAGCGCAACCCTTGATCTTAGTTGCCAGCATTCAGTTGGGCACTCTAAGGTGACTGCCGGTGACAAACCGGAGGAAGGTGGGGATGACGTCAAATCATCATGCCCCTTATGACCTGGGCTACACACGTGCTACAATGGATGGTACAAAGGGCTGCGAGACCGCGAGGTTTAGCCAATCCCATAAAACCATTCTCAGTTCGGATTGTAGGCTGCAACTCGCCTACATGAAGCCGGAATCGCTAGTAATCGCGGATCAGCATGCCGCGGTGAATACGTTCCCGGGCCTTGTACACACCGCCCGTCACACCACGAGAGTTTGTAACACCCGAAGTCGGTGGGGTAACCGCAAGGAGCCAGCCGCCTAAGGTGGGACAGATGATTGGGGTGAAGTCGTAACAAGGTAGCCGTATCGGAAGGTGCGGCTGGATCACCTCCTTTCTAAGGATAATGCAGTCCTTGTGGACTGATAAAACGTTGACTGTTACTTGTTTGTTTAGTTTTGAGGGAGCAATTCTCTCAAAGCTTTTTTTAATCGTTCTTTGAAAACTAGATAATCGTAAGAAGAAGTCAAAGTAAAACCGAGAATCGCCACATTAGTTTTTCTCTCTTATTTAATAAGAGTATAACCATTTAGGTTAAGTTAGAAAGGGCGCACGGTGGATGCCTTGGCACTAGGAGCCGATGAAGGACGGGACTAACACCGATATGCTTCGGGGAGCTGTAAGTAAGCTTTGATCCGGAGATTTCCGAATGGGGGAACCCACTGCTCGTAATGGAGCAGTATCTTTACCTGAATACATAGGGTATTGAAGGCAGACCCGGGGAACTGAAACATCTAAGTACCCGGAGGAAGAGAAAGCAAACGCGATTCCCTGAGTAGCGGCGAGCGAAACGGGACATAGCCCAAACCAAGAGGCTTGCCTCTTGGGGTTGTAGGACACTCAACATGGAGTTACAAAGGAACGGGGTAGATGAAGCGATCTGGAAAGGTCCGTCATAGAAGGTAAAAACCCTGTAGTTGAAACTTCGTTCCCTCCTGAGTGGATCCTGAGTACGGCCGGACACGTGAAATCCGGTCGGAAGCTGGGAGGACCATCTCCCAAGGCTAAATACTCCCTAGTGACCGATAGTGAACCAGTACCGTGAGGGAAAGGTGAAAAGCACCCCGGAAGGGGAGTGAAAGAGATCCTGAAACCGTGTGCCTACAAGTAGTCAGAGCCCGTTCATGGGTGATGGCGTGCCTTTTGTAGAATGAACCGGCGAGTTACGATCCCATGCAAGGTTAAGTTGAAGAGACGGAGCCGCAGCGAAAGCGAGTCTGAATAGGGCGTATGAGTATGTGGTCGTAGACCCGAAACCAGGTGATCTACCCATGTCCAGGGTGAAGTCCAGGTAACACTGGATGGAGGCCCGAACCCACGCACGTTGAAAAGTGCGGGGATGAGGTGTGGGTAGCGGAGAAATTCCAATCGAACTTGGAGATAGCTGGTTCTCTCCGAAATAGCTTTAGGGCTAGCCTCACGTTGTAAGAGTCTTGGAGGTAGAGCACTGTTTGGACTAGGGGCCCTCATCGGGTTACCGAATTCAGACAAACTCCGAATGCCAAAGACTTATCCGTGGGAGTCAGACTGCGAGTGATAAGATCCGTAGTCAAAAGGGAAACAGCCCAGACCACCAGCTAAGGTCCCAAAGTTTACGTTAAGTGGAAAAGGATGTGGAGTTGCTTAGACAACCAGGATGTTGGCTTAGAAGCAGCCACCATTTAAAGAGTGCGTAATAGCTCACTGGTCGAGTGACTCTGCGCCGAAAATGTACCGGGGCTAAACGTAACACCGAAGCTGTGGATTGACACCGTATGGTGTCAGTGGTAGGAGAGCGTTCTAAGGGCGTTGAAGCTAGACCGTAAGGACTGGTGGAGCGCTTAGAAGTGAGAATGCCGGTATGAGTAGCGAAAGATGGGTGAGAATCCCATCCACCGTATGCCTAAGGTTTCCTGAGGAAGGCTCGTCCTCTCAGGGTTAGTCGGGACCTAAGCCGAGGCCGAAAGGCGTAGGCGATGGACAACAGGTTGATATTCCTGTACCACCTCTTTATCGTTTGAGTGATGGGGGGACGCAGGAGGATAGGGTAAGCGCGCTGTTGGATATGCGCGTCTAAGCAGTTAGGCTGGTAAGTAGGAAAATCCGCTTACCGTAAAGGCTGAGCTGTGATAGCGAGGGAAATATAGTACCGAAGTTCCTGATTCCACACTGCCAAGAAAAGCCTCTAGCGAGATAAAAGGTGCCCGTACCGCAAACCGACACAGGTAGGCGAGGAGAGAATCCTAAGGTGAGCGAGAGAACTCTCGTTAAGGAACTCGGCAAAATGACCCCGTAACTTCGGGAGAAGGGGTGCTTTTTGAGGTGAATAGCCTCGAAGAGCCGCAGTGAATAGGCCCAGGCGACTGTTTAGCAAAAACACAGGTCTCTGCGAAGCCGCAAGGCGAAGTATAGGGGCTGACGCCTGCCCGGTGCTGGAAGGTTAAGAGGAGGGGTTAGCGCAAGCGAAGCTCTGAATCGAAGCCCCAGTAAACGGCGGCCGTAACTATAACGGTCCTAAGGTAGCGAAATTCCTTGTCGGGTAAGTTCCGACCCGCACGAAAGGCGTAACGATCTGGGCACTGTCTCAACGAGAGACTCGGTGAAATTATAGTACCTGTGAAGATGCAGGTTACCCGCGACAGGACGGAAAGACCCCGTGGAGCTTTACTGTAGCCTGATATTGAATTTTGGTACAGCTTGTACAGGATAGGTAGGAGCCTGAGAAACCGGAGCGCCAGCTTCGGTGGAGGCGTCGGTGGGATACTACCCTGGCTGTATTGAAATTCTAACCCACACCCCTGATCGGGGTGGGAGACAGTGTCAGGTGGGCAGTTTGACTGGGGCGGTCGCCTCCTAAAGAGTAACGGAGGCGCCCAAAGGTTCCCTCAGAATGGTTGGAAATCATTCGTAGAGTGTAAAGGCACAAGGGAGCTTGACTGCGAGACCTACAAGTCGAGCAGGGACGAAAGTCGGGCTTAGTGATCCGGTGGTTCCGCATGGAAGGGCCATCGCTCAACGGATAAAAGCTACCCCGGGGATAACAGGCTTATCTCCCCCAAGAGTCCACATCGACGGGGAGGTTTGGCACCTCGATGTCGGCTCATCGCATCCTGGGGCTGTAGTCGGTCCCAAGGGTTGGGCTGTTCGCCCATTAAAGCGGTACGCGAGCTGGGTTCAGAACGTCGTGAGACAGTTCGGTCCCTATCCGTCGTGGGCGCAGGAAATTTGAGAGGAGCTGTCCTTAGTACGAGAGGACCGGGATGGACGCACCGCTGGTGTACCAGTTGTCTTGCCAAAGGCATCGCTGGGTAGCTATGTGCGGACGGGATAAGTGCTGAAAGCATCTAAGCATGAAGCCCCCCTCAAGATGAGATTTCCCATAGCGTCAAGCTAGTAAGAACCCTGAAAGATGATCAGGTTGATAGGTCAGAGGTGGAAGCGTGGTAACATGTGGAGCTGACTGATACTAATCGTTCGAGGACTTAACCAATATTTAAAAGCGAACTCGTTTTACACACTTCTTCTGATTATCTAGTTTTGAGGGAATGATACCTCAAAAACAGTCTGGTAATAATGGCGAGAAGGTCACACCCGTTCCCATACCGAACACGGAAGTTAAGCTTCTCAGCGCCGATGGTAGTTGGGACTTTGTCCCTGTGAGAGTAGGACGTTGCCAGGCTGTATTATATGGAGGATTAGCTCAGCTGGGAGAGCATCTGCCTTACAAGCAGAGGGTCGGCGGTTCGATCCCGTCATCCTCCACCATACTTTTCTTCTATATAAGAGGAACTATTATTATTATGTGCCGGGGTAGCTCAATTGGTAGAGCAACTGACTTGTAATCAGTAGGTTGGGGGTTCAAGTCCTCTCGCCGGCACCATTTTTTCGTGATAGCGAAAAAATTTCCTTGTATGAGCCATTAGCTCAGTTGGTAGAGCATCTGACTTTTAATCAGAGGGTCGAAGGTTCGAGTCCTTCATGGCTCACCATTTTAAATGAATATGCGGGTGTGGCGGAATTGGCAGACGCACCAGACTTAGGATCTGGCGCCGCAAGGCGTGGGGGTTCGACTCCCTTCACCCGCACCATTTAATTTAATATGCGGAAGTAGTTCAGTGGTAGAACACCACCTTGCCAAGGTGGGGGTCGCGGGTTCGAATCCCGTCTTCCGCTCCAAAGTTGCCGGGGTGGCGGAACTGGCAGACGCACAGGACTTAAAATCCTGCGGTAGGTGACTACCGTACCGGTTCGATTCCGGTCCTCGGCACCATTTTGTAAGCTGAATGTTATTATAATATTGCGCCCGTAGCTCAATTGGATAGAGTGTCTGACTACGGATCAGAAGGTTATGGGTTCGACTCCTTTCGGGCGCGCCATTTTTTACGGGAAGTAGCTCAGCTTGGTAGAGCACTTGGTTTGGGACCAAGGGGTCGCAGGTTCGAATCCTGTCTTCCCGACCATTCT
Organism: Neobacillus niacini; assembly: GCF_030817595.1. Taxonomy (GTDB): domain Bacteria; phylum Bacillota; class Bacilli; order Bacillales; family Cytobacillaceae; genus Neobacillus; species Neobacillus niacini_G. Next base: position 4,246,694 of record NZ_JAUSZN010000001.1, on the reverse strand, counting down.
TATTCTATTTAATATGGGGCCTTAGCTCAGCTGGGAGAGCGCCTGCTTTGCACGCAGGAGGTCAGCGGTTCGATCCCGCTAGGCTCCACCAAATATTTTGTGAAATAATATGTTGACAATGTAAAACACATTTGTTAAGATATTAAAGTCGCCAACGCGACACCGTATTGCTCTTTGAAAACTAAACAAACAAGAACGTCAACAAAACAATTTTTTAGCTTTTAATAAAAGCTAAGCCAACGTAACAAAATGAGCTAATCAACTTTCTTGGAGAGTTTGATCCTGGCTCAGGACGAACGCTGGCGGCGTGCCTAATACATGCAAGTCGAGCGAATCTTAAGGTGCTTGCACCTTTTGGTTAGCGGCGGACGGGTGAGTAACACGTGGGCAACCTGCCTGTAAGACTGGGATAACTTCGGGAAACCGGAGCTAATACCGGATAATCCTTTTCCTCTCATGAGGAAAAGCTGAAAGTCGGTTTACGCTGACACTTACAGATGGGCCCGCGGCGCATTAGCTAGTTGGTGAGGTAACGGCTCACCAAGGCGACGATGCGTAGCCGACCTGAGAGGGTGATCGGCCACACTGGGACTGAGACACGGCCCAGACTCCTACGGGAGGCAGCAGTAGGGAATCTTCCGCAATGGACGAAAGTCTGACGGAGCAACGCCGCGTGAGCGATGAAGGCCTTCGGGTCGTAAAGCTCTGTTGTTAGGGAAGAACAAGTATCGGAGTAACTGCCGGTACCTTGACGGTACCTAACCAGAAAGCCACGGCTAACTACGTGCCAGCAGCCGCGGTAATACGTAGGTGGCAAGCGTTGTCCGGAATTATTGGGCGTAAAGCGCGCGCAGGCGGTCCTTTAAGTCTGATGTGAAAGCCCACGGCTCAACCGTGGAGGGTCATTGGAAACTGGGGGACTTGAGTACAGAAGAGGAAAGCGGAATTCCACGTGTAGCGGTGAAATGCGTAGAGATGTGGAGGAACACCAGTGGCGAAGGCGGCTTTCTGGTCTGTAACTGACGCTGAGGCGCGAAAGCGTGGGGAGCAAACAGGATTAGATACCCTGGTAGTCCACGCCGTAAACGATGAGTGCTAAGTGTTAGAGGGTTTCCGCCCTTTAGTGCTGCAGCTAACGCATTAAGCACTCCGCCTGGGGAGTACGGCCGCAAGGCTGAAACTCAAAGGAATTGACGGGGGCCCGCACAAGCGGTGGAGCATGTGGTTTAATTCGAAGCAACGCGAAGAACCTTACCAGGTCTTGACATCCTCTGACACTCCTAGAGATAGGAAGTTCCCCTTCGGGGGACAGAGTGACAGGTGGTGCATGGTTGTCGTCAGCTCGTGTCGTGAGATGTTGGGTTAAGTCCCGCAACGAGCGCAACCCTTGATCTTAGTTGCCAGCATTCAGTTGGGCACTCTAAGGTGACTGCCGGTGACAAACCGGAGGAAGGTGGGGATGACGTCAAATCATCATGCCCCTTATGACCTGGGCTACACACGTGCTACAATGGATGGTACAAAGGGCTGCGAGACCGCGAGGTTTAGCCAATCCCATAAAACCATTCTCAGTTCGGATTGTAGGCTGCAACTCGCCTACATGAAGCCGGAATCGCTAGTAATCGCGGATCAGCATGCCGCGGTGAATACGTTCCCGGGCCTTGTACACACCGCCCGTCACACCACGAGAGTTTGTAACACCCGAAGTCGGTGGGGTAACCGCAAGGAGCCAGCCGCCTAAGGTGGGACAGATGATTGGGGTGAAGTCGTAACAAGGTAGCCGTATCGGAAGGTGCGGCTGGATCACCTCCTTTCTAAGGATAATGCAGTCCTTGTGGACTGATAAAACGTTGACTGTTACTTGTTTGTTTAGTTTTGAGGGAGCAATTCTCTCAAAGCTTTTTTTAATCGTTCTTTGAAAACTAGATAATCGTAAGAAGAAGTCAAAGTAAAACCGAGAATCGCCACATTAGTTTTTCTCTCTTATTTAATAAGAGTATAACCATTTAGGTTAAGTTAGAAAGGGCGCACGGTGGATGCCTTGGCACTAGGAGCCGATGAAGGACGGGACTAACACCGATATGCTTCGGGGAGCTGTAAGTAAGCTTTGATCCGGAGATTTCCGAATGGGGGAACCCACTGCTCGTAATGGAGCAGTATCTTTACCTGAATACATAGGGTATTGAAGGCAGACCCGGGGAACTGAAACATCTAAGTACCCGGAGGAAGAGAAAGCAAACGCGATTCCCTGAGTAGCGGCGAGCGAAACGGGACATAGCCCAAACCAAGAGGCTTGCCTCTTGGGGTTGTAGGACACTCAACATGGAGTTACAAAGGAACGGGGTAGATGAAGCGATCTGGAAAGGTCCGTCATAGAAGGTAAAAACCCTGTAGTTGAAACTTCGTTCCCTCCTGAGTGGATCCTGAGTACGGCCGGACACGTGAAATCCGGTCGGAAGCTGGGAGGACCATCTCCCAAGGCTAAATACTCCCTAGTGACCGATAGTGAACCAGTACCGTGAGGGAAAGGTGAAAAGCACCCCGGAAGGGGAGTGAAAGAGATCCTGAAACCGTGTGCCTACAAGTAGTCAGAGCCCGTTCATGGGTGATGGCGTGCCTTTTGTAGAATGAACCGGCGAGTTACGATCCCATGCAAGGTTAAGTTGAAGAGACGGAGCCGCAGCGAAAGCGAGTCTGAATAGGGCGTATGAGTATGTGGTCGTAGACCCGAAACCAGGTGATCTACCCATGTCCAGGGTGAAGTCCAGGTAACACTGGATGGAGGCCCGAACCCACGCACGTTGAAAAGTGCGGGGATGAGGTGTGGGTAGCGGAGAAATTCCAATCGAACTTGGAGATAGCTGGTTCTCTCCGAAATAGCTTTAGGGCTAGCCTCACGTTGTAAGAGTCTTGGAGGTAGAGCACTGTTTGGACTAGGGGCCCTCATCGGGTTACCGAATTCAGACAAACTCCGAATGCCAAAGACTTATCCGTGGGAGTCAGACTGCGAGTGATAAGATCCGTAGTCAAAAGGGAAACAGCCCAGACCACCAGCTAAGGTCCCAAAGTTTACGTTAAGTGGAAAAGGATGTGGAGATGCTTAGACAACCAGGATGTTGGCTTAGAAGCAGCCACCATTTAAAGAGTGCGTAATAGCTCACTGGTCGAGTGACTCTGCGCCGAAAATGTACCGGGGCTAAACGTAACACCGAAGCTGTGGATTGACACCGTATGGTGTCAGTGGTAGGAGAGCGTTCTAAGGGCGTTGAAGCTAGACCGTAAGGACTGGTGGAGCGCTTAGAAGTGAGAATGCCGGTATGAGTAGCGAAAGATGGGTGAGAATCCCATCCACCGTATGCCTAAGGTTTCCTGAGGAAGGCTCGTCCTCTCAGGGTTAGTCGGGACCTAAGCCGAGGCCGAAAGGCGTAGGCGATGGACAACAGGTTGATATTCCTGTACCACCTCTTTATCGTTTGAGTGATGGGGGGACGCAGGAGGATAGGGTAAGCGCGCTGTTGGATATGCGCGTCTAAGCAGTTAGGCTGGTAAGTAGGAAAATCCGCTTACCGTAAAGGCTGAGCTGTGATAGCGAGGGAAATATAGTACCGAAGTTCCTGATTCCACACTGCCAAGAAAAGCCTCTAGCGAGATAAAAGGTGCCCGTACCGCAAACCGACACAGGTAGGCGAGGAGAGAATCCTAAGGTGAGCGAGAGAACTCTCGTTAAGGAACTCGGCAAAATGACCCCGTAACTTCGGGAGAAGGGGTGCTTTTTGAGGTGAATAGCCTCGAAGAGCCGCAGTGAATAGGCCCAGGCGACTGTTTAGCAAAAACACAGGTCTCTGCGAAGCCGCAAGGCGAAGTATAGGGGCTGACGCCTGCCCGGTGCTGGAAGGTTAAGAGGAGGGGTTAGCGCAAGCGAAGCTCTGAATCGAAGCCCCAGTAAACGGCGGCCGTAACTATAACGGTCCTAAGGTAGCGAAATTCCTTGTCGGGTAAGTTCCGACCCGCACGAAAGGCGTAACGATCTGGGCACTGTCTCAACGAGAGACTCGGTGAAATTATAGTACCTGTGAAGATGCAGGTTACCCGCGACAGGACGGAAAGACCCCGTGGAGCTTTACTGTAGCCTGATATTGAATTTTGGTACAGCTTGTACAGGATAGGTAGGAGCCTGAGAAACCGGAGCGCCAGCTTCGGTGGAGGCGTCGGTGGGATACTACCCTGGCTGTATTGAAATTCTAACCCACACCCCTGATCGGGGTGGGAGACAGTGTCAGGTGGGCAGTTTGACTGGGGCGGTCGCCTCCTAAAGAGTAACGGAGGCGCCCAAAGGTTCCCTCAGAATGGTTGGAAATCATTCGTAGAGTGTAAAGGCACAAGGGAGCTTGACTGCGAGACCTACAAGTCGAGCAGGGACGAAAGTCGGGCTTAGTGATCCGGTGGTTCCGCATGGAAGGGCCATCGCTCAACGGATAAAAGCTACCCCGGGGATAACAGGCTTATCTCCCCCAAGAGTCCACATCGACGGGGAGGTTTGGCACCTCGATGTCGGCTCATCGCATCCTGGGGCTGTAGTCGGTCCCAAGGGTTGGGCTGTTCGCCCATTAAAGCGGTACGCGAGCTGGGTTCAGAACGTCGTGAGACAGTTCGGTCCCTATCCGTCGTGGGCGCAGGAAATTTGAGAGGAGCTGTCCTTAGTACGAGAGGACCGGGATGGACGCACCGCTGGTGTACCAGTTGTCTTGCCAAAGGCATCGCTGGGTAGCTATGTGCGGACGGGATAAGTGCTGAAAGCATCTAAGCATGAAGCCCCCCTCAAGATGAGATTTCCCATAGCGTCAAGCTAGTAAGAACCCTGAAAGATGATCAGGTTGATAGGTCAGAGGTGGAAGCGTGGTAACATGTGGAGCTGACTGATACTAATCGTTCGAGGACTTAACCAATATTTAAAAGCGAACTCGTTTTACACACTTCTTCTGATTATCTAGTTTTGAGGGAATGATACCTCAAAAACAGTCTGGTAATAATGGCGAGAAGGTCACACCCGTTCCCATACCGAACACGGAAGTTAAGCTTCTCAGCGCCGATGGTAGTTGGGACTTTGTCCCTGTGAGAGTAGGACGTTGCCAGGCACACGAAGCACAACCTGATAAGGGTTGTGTTTTTTTGTTTTGTACGGAATTACGGGATTGTAGAATAAACTTTTGATTCCCTTGAGCATGATTTTTACCCAATAGAAGGAACTAAAATCTCTTTTTGTTGCCGTTAAACTAGACTTTTAAAGGATTAGGGAACCAAACCCTCCTTGTGATTACCTCAAACTTGATTTTCCCAGGATAAAGGGAGTCAAACTCTCCTTTAGATTACCTCAAACTTCATTTTACTAGGATAAAGGGAATCAAAAACCACAAAGCTTTCCTACCATTACTAACTACCTAAAAACAAATTAATCAATCCAAACAGGTTTCACACATGCGAAAAATGGAGAAAATCATTAGTAGCATGTTGTTTGCAACTACATAAAATTTTCAGTATAATTAATGTCAAATATAGTCAAAGTCAGAAGGAGGTGGGAAGATGAGAAACATCTCCGATATTATTGAAAAGTATTTAAAACAAGTATTAGAAATGAGTGACAAGGAACACGTTGAAATTAAGAGAAGTGAAATAGCAGATAAATTTCAATGTGTACCGTCACAAATAAATTATGTCATTAATACGCGCTTTACCATTGAACGAGGGTATATCGTAGAGAGTAAACGCGGGGGAGGCGGGTACATCCGAATCATGAAGGTTCAGTCCCATGATTTAGCCGACTTAATTGACCATTTGTTGTCGCTCATTGAAAATCGTATCGCACAAGCTACGGCAGAGGATGTAATTTACAGACTCGTCCATGAGGAGATAATTACAAAACGAGAGGCAAAAATAATGTTAAGTGTTATTGACCGTTCAGTCCTTTATATTGATCTTCCATTCCGAGACGAATTACGTGCAAGAATGTTGAAAGCGATGTTAACATCATTGAAATATAAATAATTTATACCAGCTAGAGAGGTGAAATAAAAATGATTTGCCAGGAATGTAATCAAAGGCCTGCCGCACTCCATTTTACAAAAATCATCAATGGTGAAAAAACCGAGGTAAACCTTTGTGAAAAATGTGCCCAAGAAAAGGGCGAGATGTTTATGATTAATGGTGGATCAGGCTTTACTTTTAATAACCTATTAGCGGGTCTATTGAATATTGATCCTACTGTTCAAAAACAAAATCAAAATACATTCCATCAAGAAGAAGTACTTCAATGTAATAAATGTTCAATGACATTTCCGCAATTTATTAAAGTTGGAAGGTTCGGATGTGCCCATTGCTATGAAACGTTTAAGGAGCAGCTTCCACCCGTCTTAAGGCGACTTCACAGCGGAAATTGGTCGCATAGCGGTAAAATACCAAAAAGAATTGGTGGAAGTATTCATCTCAAGAAGCAAGTTGAAAATCTTAAAAATGAGCTAAAAGAGTTAATTCAACAAGAGGAATTTGAAAAAGCTGCTAAGATTCGAGATGAAATTCGTACTCTCGAGAAGGAATTACCTAGCAGTAGTAAGGGAGGGGAATAACGTGTCGCTTGAACGTTTTATTAATCAAGCAGTCAGCTCGTGGATGAGCGAGGAGGGGCCTGACTCAGATATCGTCCTTAGTTCCCGAATCCGTTTAGCCCGAAACTTTGAAAACTATAAATTTCCAACACTATTTTCGCATGAAGAAGCACAATCGATTATTTTAAAAATGGAAGAAATCCTGCGTGAATCTAACTTTACAAAGTTTGGACAAATGGAACTTCTGAAGATTGATGACATACAGCCTCTTCAAAAAAGGGTTTTGGTAGAAAAGCATTTGATTAGTCCTAATTTAGCAGAAGACTCACCTTATGGGGCTGTTCTATTAACCGAAAATGAAGAAGTTAGTATTATGATTAATGAAGAGGATCACATTCGCATTCAGTGTTTGTTTCCTGGGTTGCAACTAACGGAGGCATTGGAGGCTGCGAATGAAGTAGATGATTGGCTGGAAAGCCATATTCACTTTGGATTCGATGAGAAGCATGGTTATCTAACAAGCTGCCCTACAAACGTAGGAACCGGACTTCGTGCTTCAGTCATGATGCATTTACCAGGATTGATGTTAACACAGCAAATCAATCGTATTATTCCGGCAATTAATCAGCTGGGTTTGGTTGTAAGAGGTATCTATGGTGAGGGGAGTGAAGCGCTCGGAAATATATTTCAAATTTCCAATCAAATTACTTTAGGAAAATCTGAAGAAGACATTTGCCGTGACCTAAAAGGTGTTGTGAGTCAGTTAATTTCACAAGAAAGGTCTGCTCGTGAAGCATTACGCAAAACTTCAAACATACAATTAGAAGACAGAGTGTTTCGTTCTTATGGCGTGTTATCCAACTGCAGAATCATTGAAACAAAAGAGGCTGCAAAATGCCTATCCGATGTCCGCCTAGGAATTGATATGGGATACATTGATCATTTACCTAAGAATATATTAAATGAATTGATGATTTTAACACAGCCTGGATTCTTGCAGCAGTACGCAGGCGGGCATTTAAGAGCAAATGAAAGAGATATAAGACGAGCAGCATTAATTCGAGAACGAATAAAAATGGAGTCAGATAAAAGGTGAGGAGGAATGGAATATGATGTTTGGCCGTTTTACTGAGAGAGCTCAAAAGGTTTTAGCTTTAGCACAAGAGGAAGCAATTAGACTTGGACACAACAATATTGGAACTGAGCATATTTTATTAGGCTTAGTCCGTGAAGGAGAAGGCATTGCTGCCAAAGCACTTTATGGGCTGGGCTTGGGTTCAGAAAAAATTCAAAAAGAGGTAGAATCGTTGATCGGGAAAGGCCAGGAAGCATCTCAAACGATTCACTATACACCAAGGGCGAAAAAGGTAATTGAACTATCTATGGATGAAGCCCGTAAATTAGGACATTCCTATGTCGGAACAGAGCATATTCTACTTGGTTTAATTCGTGAGGGTGAAGGCGTTGCTGCAAGAGTTCTTAATAACCTGGGAGTAAGCCTAAATAAAGCGCGTCAACAGGTACTGCAATTATTAGGCAGTAATGAATCTGGCGGTCATCAAGGAGGAGCATCGGTAAGTGCCAATACTCCAACCCTTGACAGCCTTGCTAGAGATTTAACAGCGATTGCTAGAGAAGGAAGTTTAGATCCTGTTATCGGAAGAAGCAAAGAGATCCAGCGGGTAATTGAAGTATTAAGCCGTCGTACAAAAAATAACCCTGTGTTAATCGGTGAACCAGGCGTAGGTAAAACTGCTATCGCTGAAGGCCTTGCACAGCAAATTGTAAATAATGAAGTACCGGAAATTCTTCGTGATAAGCGGGTTATGACGCTGGACATGGGCACCGTCGTAGCAGGAACTAAATATCGTGGTGAATTTGAGGACCGTCTAAAAAAGGTAATGGATGAAATCCGCCAGGCAGGTAACATCATTCTCTTTATTGATGAATTACACACGTTAATTGGTGCCGGAGGAGCAGAAGGAGCGATTGACGCTTCTAACATCCTAAAACCTTCACTGGCACGTGGTGAGCTCCAATGTATCGGCGCAACCACACTGGACGAATACCGAAAATATATTGAAAAGGATGCCGCTTTAGAGCGCCGCTTCCAGCCAATTCGTGTTGATGAACCGACGGCAGAAGAGTCTATTCGTATACTAGAAGGTCTTCGTGATCGTTATGAAGCACACCACCGTGTATCGATCACGGATGAAGCAATTGAAGCAGCGGTAAAATTATCTGACCGCTATATTTCTGACCGATTCCTTCCGGATAAGGCTATTGACTTAATTGATGAAGCTGGATCAAAGGTTCGCTTACGTTCGTATACAACACCGCCAAATTTAAAAGAATTAGAAGTAAAGTTAGAAGAAGTACGCAAAGAGAAGGATGCTGCTGTTCAAAGCCAGGAATTTGAAAAAGCTGCCTCTCTAAGAGATACAGAGCAGCGACTTCGTGAACAGCTTGAAGAAACAAAGAAAACGTGGAAAGAAAAGCAAGGAAAAGAAAACAGCGAAGTTACTGTTGAGGACATTGCAAGTGTGGTTTCAAGCTGGACGGGAATACCAGTCTCCAAACTTGCACAAACAGAAACAGCTAAGCTGCTAAACTTAGAGGAACTCTTACACTCACGAGTGATTGGTCAAGAAGAAGCGGTTAAGGCTGTTTCAAAAGCAGTCCGTCGTGCGAGAGCAGGCTTAAAGGATCCAAAACGTCCGATTGGCTCGTTTGTATTCCTTGGTCCTACTGGTGTTGGTAAAACCGAATTGGCCAGGGCACTTGCTGAGGCAATGTTTGGTGATGAAGACGCCATGATTCGAATCGATATGTCAGAATACATGGAGAAGCATTCTACTTCTCGTTTGGTTGGGTCTCCTCCGGGATATGTGGGTTATGAAGAAGGCGGTCAATTAACGGAAAAGGTACGTAGAAAACCATACTCCGTTATCCTGCTTGATGAAATTGAAAAGGCACATCCGGACGTGTTTAATATATTACTGCAAGTTCTAGAGGATGGTCGCTTAACAGATTCAAAAGGAAGAACGGTTGACTTCCGTAATACGGTTCTGATTATGACTTCTAACGTTGGTGCAGAAGCACTAAAACGTAACAAATATGTCGGCTTTAATATTCAAGATGGAGAACAGGATTATAAGGACATGAAGGGTAAGGTTATGGAAGAATTGAAAAAGGCCTTCCGCCCTGAATTCTTAAACCGTATTGATGAAATCATTGTCTTCCACGCTTTAGAGAAAAAGCATCTTGGAGAAATTGTTACTTTATTATCCGATCAGCTTGTAAAACGACTAAAAGAGCAGCATATTTCTTTAGAGTTAACCGAAGCAGCTAAGGATAAGATATCTATCGAGGGTTACGATCCAGAATACGGTGCACGTCCATTACGCAGAGCAATTCAAAAGCATATTGAAGACCGACTCTCTGAAGAACTATTAAAAGGAACAGTATTAACAGGGCAGCATGTTATAATTGATGTTGATAATGGTGAATTTTTAGTTAGAACGGCAGAAACAACGCCCCTAACTAAATAACCAGATTCGTTATTTTTAGAACAACTAAAAGGGGTACACGTTATAAGTCTCGACCGTGTACCTCTTTTTCTATTTAGAGTCAGGAGTAGATACATATGGTCAAACGAAAAACGAAGTTCATGTGTCAGGAGTGTGGGTATGAATCTCCTAAATGGTTAGGAAAATGCCCTGGCTGCGGAGAGTGGAACAAAATGGTGGAGGAAGTTGAGGTAACGGGTGGAAATAGAAGGGGCGCCTTTGCTCATTCTCAGGGAGTTTCTACACTAGCGTCGAAACCAACACCAATTACAGCGATTGAATCATTGTCAGAACCGAGAATTCTTACCGATCTCAATGAGCTTAATCGAGTTTTAGGTGGAGGAGTGGTAAAGGGATCACTTGTTTTAATCGGTGGTGACCCTGGTATCGGTAAATCGACTCTCCTTTTGCAGGTATCCTCTCAGCTTGCGAATAAAGGGAATCAGGTCTTATACATATCCGGCGAGGAATCGCTGAGGCAAACAAAGCTTCGAGCGGAAAGACTAGGAATTAAATCTGAAAATCTCCTCGTCTATGCTGAGACGAATTTAGAAGAAATAAATCGGACCATTGAAAATACAAACCCCAGTTTTGTCATAATTGATTCCATTCAAACCGTTTTCCATCCGGAAGTAACGTCTGCGCCAGGCAGCGTTTCACAAGTACGTGAATGTACATCCGAATTAATGAGGATTGGGAAAACGAAAGGGATTGCGATCTTCATTGTAGGTCATGTAACAAAAGAAGGCTCCATAGCTGGACCAAGGCTGCTCGAGCATATGGTAGATACTGTTCTCTACTTTGAAGGGGAAAGGCACCATACGTATCGAATTTTACGTGCAGTAAAGAATCGTTTTGGCTCAACAAATGAAATGGGTATTTTCGAGATGAAAGAGTTTGGACTTGATGAGGTTGCAAATCCATCGGAAATATTTCTTGAAGAGAGGTCACAAGGCGCGGCAGGTTCCACTGTGGTTGCTTCAATGGAAGGGACACGTCCTGTGCTTGTCGAAATCCAGGCATTAATTTCTCCGACCAGTTTTGGAAACCCAAGAAGAATGGCAACAGGTATTGACCATAACCGCGTTCCATTATTGATGGCAGTTTTAGAGAAGCGGATGGGAATGCTGCTTCAGAATCAAGATGCATATCTGAAGGTCGCTGGGGGCGTAAAGTTAGATGAACCAGCTATCGATTTAGCTATTATTGTAAGTATTGCCTCAAGCTTCCGAGATAGACCTACACGTGCCACGGATTGTATCATTGGCGAGGTTGGGTTAACCGGAGAAGTGAGAAGGGTCTCGAGAATTGAACAGCGTGTGCAGGAAGCTGCAAAGTTAGGCTTCGAACGGGTTATTTTACCTGCTAATAATTTGAGCGGCTGGAAAGGTCCGAAAGGTGTAGAGTTAATCGGCGTTTCGACTGTAGCAGAAGCTTTAAAAGCAGTGTTAGGGGTGTAGAGTATGGAAAATAAAAAGCTGGGTGAACAAACTGTAAGTGAAGTTTTACAGTTTATTGCCCCAGGTACACCTATTCGTGAAGGAATTGATAATGTATTAAGAGCAAATACTGGCGGGCTTATTGTTGTTGGTTACAATGATAAGGTTAAAAGTATTGTAGATGGCGGTTTTCAAATTAATTGTCCTTTTTCACCAAGTTACCTTTATGAGCTGGCAAAAATGGATGGTGCAATTATCCTAAATGAATTAGGGAATACCATTCTTATTGCGAATGCCCAGCTTGTTCCTGATTCTGAAATATCAGCATCGGAAACAGGTATGCGCCACCGTACCGCTGAACGAGTGGCCAGGCAAACAAAGGCCCTTGTCATTGCTATATCGCAAAGAAGAAATGTCATAACCTTATATCAAGGGAACTTCCGTTATGCCCTTAAAGATATTTCTGTGATATTAACAAAGGCAAATCAGGCGATTCAAATGCTGGAAAAGTATAAGGTTGTCCTTGAACGAAGTATTGCCGGGTTAAGTATTTTGGAGTTTGAAGAATCGGTTACCTATAACGATTTCTTACTCGTTCTCCACCGATTTGAAATGGTGTTAAAAATTAAAAATGAACTCATTACTTATTTAAACGAATTAGGCACAGAAGGTAGGCTGATTCGCTTGCAAATGAATGAAATATTGACAGATCTAGAAGAAGAAACTGCCTTGATTATTAAGGACTATGCCATTGATAGAGAGGTCAAGTCGAGGGATGTTCTAAAACGAATGCAGGCATTAACGAGTAATGGGACATTAGATGATATCGCAATACTGAAACTAATGGGGTACCAAGGATATATTCCACTTGATGAAAATAAACATCCTCGGGGATATCGGATTCTAAATAAAATTCCTCGTCTTCCAATTGTAATCATTGAAAACATTATTACGAGCTTTGGTGCGTTTTCAAAAATTATTTCAGCCTCTGTTGAAGAACTAGATGATGTTGAGGGAATTGGTGAAATCCGTGCAAAGAAAATAAGGGAAGGCTTGAGAATAATTAAAGAGAGATTATATACAGAGCGGCACTTATAGATCTCTATTAGTAAATAAAGAGGCAAATTTATGTTTGTTTGACAGAGTTTTTTTCCAGTGCTACCCTATGAAGTGAAAAATATATTTTACTATATAAAGTAAACTTTCATGTTTTAAAATTCTCACTTTGACTAAAATAATCAATAAGCGAAGGTTTCATTTTTGGGAATATGTTTATAATGAGTAGAGGAGGTGAAGGAATGTTAAAACGTATTGTTCAAGCATGCTTTCTTATAACTGGAGGTACGCTTGGAATATTGCTAATTCCACAATTGCTAAAGGTAATAAATTTCGATGACATTCCAATAATCAGTAACTCATATGCAGCGGCTATTATAGGTGCAATTATCTTTTATCTTATTACTTTTTGGGCAGTAGATTATGTACTAGAGTTTATTAAATGGGCGGAAGATTCACTGGTGAAAATCCCGGTAACAGACGTGATTTTTGGCAGTTTAGGATTGATTTTTGGTTTATTAGTTGCCTTTTTAATCGGTTTTGCTCTAAATGCCATTCAAGTACCTATTCTTAATGCTGTCGCTCCTATTTTGCTGACATTATTATTTGGTTACCTTGGGTTTCAGGTTGGATTTAAGAAAAGAGATGAGCTGTTAAATCTTTTTGGAAGCCGTGGAAAGAAGAAATCCGGAGAAGAGGACGCTGACAAGTCAGAGGGACAATCATTAAAGATCCTAGATACAAGCGTTATTATTGACGGTCGTGTCGCTGATATTTGTCAAACAGGATTCCTTGAAGGTACAATTGTAATTCCACGCTTTGTGCTTGAGGAATTACAGCATATTGCTGATTCATCCGATGTCTTAAAACGGAACCGTGGGAGACGGGGCTTGGATATTCTAAATCGAATTCAAAAGGAACTGGCAATAAAAGTTGAGATTTATGAAGGCGATTTTGATGAAATTCAAGAAGTTGACAGTAAGCTAGTGAAACTTGCGAAGATCACAAATGGAATGCTTGTTACGAATGATTTTAACCTCAATAAAGTATGTGAATTACAGAATGTTTCTGTATTAAATATTAATGATTTAGCCAATGCCGTAAAACCAGTAGTCCTGCCTGGGGAAGAGTTATCTGTACAGGTAATCAAGGATGGTAAAGAATATCACCAGGGTGTAGCATATCTTGATGATGGGACGATGATTGTGGTTGAAGAGGGAAGAGAGTATATCGGGAAAAGAATTGATGTTCTTGTAACGAGTGTTCTTCAAACCTCCGCAGGAAGAATGATCTTTGCTAAACCAAAATTATTGGAAAAGGCGCTGTAATTAGACATACACTAGACAGAAAGAATAGAATGGAGTTTTAGTATGGCTTATCAAGTCATTATTCCGGCCGCTGGTCAAGGGAAGAGGATGGGGGCAGGGAAAAACAAGCTTCTGTTAGAACTAAATAACATACCTGTATTAATTCATACCTTAAGGGTCTTCGAGGAAGACGAGTTGTGTCAGGGAATTACCCTAGCTGTAAACCCACTCGATACTGAGGAATTTAAATACTTGTTAAATAAGTATAAGGTGAAGAAGGTGCTAGATTTAGTTCCAGGTGGAAAAGAACGTCAGGATAGTATTTATAACGCATTGAAAACAATAAAGAACGATGGAATTATTCTTGTTCATGATGCCGCTCGTCCTTTTATTCTTAAGGAACATATTCACCGATTACTAGATACAGCGCAGGAAACAGGTGCAGCAATCATTGGAGTGCCAGCAAAAGATACCATGAAAACAGTAGGAAATCATGTGGTAATGGCAACTGTCGAAAGATCCAGCTTGTGGGCTGTTCAAACCCCACAAGCTTTTCGTTTTTCTATTCTACTTAAGGCCTATGAACATGCCAAGAAGGAACACTTTATTGGTACTGATGATTCCAGTTTGGTAGAACGAATTTCGCATCCAGTGTCAATGGTAGAGGGAGATTATGATAATATCAAGCTGACTACCAAGGAGGATTTATTTTTTGCACAAGCAATACTACAGAAAAGACAAGGGAGTTTTTAATAATGTTTCGTATTGGACAAGGCTTTGATGTACACCAATTAACCGAGGGCAGGCCACTTATCATAGGCGGCATTACCATTCCCTATGAAAAAGGACTGCTAGGTCATTCAGATGCAGATGTATTATTACATACCGTCTCGGATGCGTGTCTTGGGGCGATTGGTGAAGGGGATATCGGCAGGCACTTTCCGGATACAGATCCAAACTTTAAGGACGCAGATTCTGCTATGCTAATGGAGCATGTATGGCAGCTTGTAAAAGATAGAGGATATGAACTGGTTAATGCAGATTGTACGATTATTGCCCAAAAGCCTAAAATGGCACCTTATATACAGTCGATGAAAGAGAGAATTGCAGAATTACTAGATGCCTCTCCTGAACAAATCAATGTAAAGGCAACAACAACAGAGAAGTTAGGCTTTACAGGGCGCGGTGAAGGAATTGCCTCACAAGCTGTCGTTTTGTTAAAAAAGGTTAACATATAGTCTTTATTGCTGAAATCTACAATGGTAAAATAAATCAGATATAATTTTTAATTTTAGAAAATTGTCTAGCTGCAGCGCCTAGGGGCTCGGGGTCATAAGCCAATCCGTCAAGAAGGCTAAAGAACAACCTTCTCGCCGGCTCGTCTTATGCCTGTCGCCCCTGTGCAAGGCGCTTCCGCTTTTCTAATAGGAGGCATAATGATGTCAAATGAAGTTCGTGTAAGGTATGCTCCAAGTCCAACTGGACATTTACATATTGGAAATGCCCGTACTGCATTATTTAATTATTTATTTGCCCGCAATCAAGGTGGTAAATTTATTATCCGTATTGAGGATACAGATAAGAAGCGGAATATTGCCGGCGGAGAAGAAAGCCAATTAAAATACCTTAAGTGGCTAGGTATGGATTGGGACGAAAGTGTTGATGTCGGAGGTGAATATGGACCTTACCGTCAGTCTGAAAGAAATGATATTTATCAAACCTATTACAATCAATTACTAGAAAATGGTCATGCTTATAAATGCTACTGTACCGAGGCAGAAATTGAAGCAGAGCGAGAAGAGCAGATGGAGAGAGGAGAAACTCCTCATTATTCAGGGAAGTGCCGCCATTTAACAACTGAAGAACGTGCAAAGTTAGCAAGCGAAGGACGCGAGCCAAGCATTAGAATCGTTGTGCCGGAAGGGAAAACCTACACTTTTGATGACATGGTAAAGGGAACTGTATCCTTTGAATCTGAAGGGATGGGTGATTGGGTTATCATCAAGAAGGATGGAACACCAACTTATAATTTTGCGGTAACCGTCGATGATTATCTAATGAAAATTTCGCATGTACTTCGCGGCGATGATCACATATCCAATACTCCAAAGCAGCTAATGGTTTATGAAGCATTAGGCTGGGAGCCGCCGATCTTTGGTCACATGACCCTAATCGTGAACGAGAGTAGAAAGAAATTAAGCAAACGGGATGAATCAATTATACAATTTATCGAACAATATGAAGAATTAGGCTATCTGCCAGAGGCTTTGTTTAACTTCATTACGTTACTAGGCTGGTCTCCAGCTGGTGAAGAGGAACTTTACTCTAAAGATGAATTTATTGATATATTTGATGCGAATCGCTTATCGAAGTCACCGGCTTTATTTGATACCAATAAACTTACATGGATGAACAACCAATATATGAAAAAGGTTGAGGTTGACCGAGTTATAGAGGTATCCATGCCGCATTTAGTTAAAGCTGGACGTTTAGGTGAAAACTTGTCTGAAGAAGAGCAACAATGGGTGAGAAGTTTAGTTTCGCTTTTACAAGAAAAAATGAGCTATGGTGCAGAGATCGTCGAACTTTCCGAAATGTTCTTTAAAGAAGAAGCTGAATATGAAGAAGACGCTAAGGAAGTATTATCAGGGGAGACCGTTCCTCAAGTACTTAAGGTATTCTCTGAGGAGCTTGACAAGATGGAAAACTTTAAAGCGGACGAAATTAAGACGGCAATGAAGGCCGTTCAAAAATCCACCGGCCAAAAGGGGAAGAATCTGTTTATGCCAATTCGTGCAGCTGTTTCAGGTCAAACCCATGGACCAGATTTACCTCAAACGATTGAGCTTTTAGGAAAAGAGAAAGTTTTAAATAGAATTCAAAAAATTATTGGTTAACATCGGCACCAAAATGTAATATAGTAAAAGAAATAAACTTTATATATGAAAAAGTGTAGATGAGGAAAAGTAAAATATGATGCTTTAAAGAGAAGACCATCACCGGCTGAAAGTGGTCTAAGCCTCTCATGTTTGAAAATGCACCTCTGAGTCCTGTTTTGAAAAGATGAAAATCTGAGTAGATATGGGCGGAACCTATCCGTTAACAGGTAGAGTGAGACCAGCGTAAGCATTGTATTCAGCTTATCGGTCTAATCAGAGTGGAACCACGCCGAACGCGTCTCTGTCGTAATGACAGGGGCGTTTTTTGTTTTATTAGAAAAATGGGGATTATTTTACACATGACGCTTCATTACATTTAAGGGGGAAATGAATAAATGTTCAAAAGGATGAGGGAGGATATTGCGGTTGTTTTTGAACAAGATCCTGCAGCAAGGAGTTACCTAGAAGTGATTTTAACCTATTCAGGTTTACATGCAATCTGGGCCCACCGCATTGCACATGCATTCTTCAAGAGAAAGTTTTATTTTCTTGCACGGGTCATTTCTCAAATAAGTCGCTTTTTCACAGGTATTGAAATCCATCCAGGTGCAAAAATAGGCAGGAGATTATTTATTGACCACGGTATGGGGGTTGTCATAGGGGAAACTTGTGAAATTGGTGATAATGTAACGGTGTTTCAGGGAGTGACACTTGGGGGAACGGGGAAAGAGAAAGGAAAACGTCATCCCACCATTAAGGATAATGCGTTAATAGCAACAGGTGCTAAGGTGCTTGGTTCTATAACCATTGGCGAAAATTCTAAGATTGGTGCAGGATCCGTCGTATTAAAAGAAGTACCACCTAATTCAACAGTAGTTGGAGTTCCAGGACGTGTTGTGATTCAAGATGGTAAACGAATCGGCAAGGATTTAGACCATTGTGATCTTCCTGATCCTATTGCGGATCGGATTAAAGATTTACAAGCTGAACTAACTGAATTGAAACAAGAGTTAATTGAATTGAAGAAAGAAAGGAATAAAGTGAATGACCATACAACTGTATAATACGCTAACCCGTAAAAAAGAAGAATTTGTCCCGCTCGAAGAAGGAAAAGTAAAAATGTATGTTTGTGGTCCGACTGTCTATAATTATATTCATATCGGTAATGCTCGTCCGGCAATCGTTTTTGATACCGTTCGCCGTTATTTTGAATACCGTGGCTATGACATACAATATGTATCGAACTTTACAGATGTAGACGATAAATTAATCCGTGCTGCTAATCAGCTTGGAGAGGATGTTCCAACCATAGCAAATCGTTTCATCGAAGCTTACTTTGAAGATGTATCTGCATTAGGCTGCAAAAAAGCGGATATCCATCCACGTGTCATGGAAAATATGGATATTATTATTGACTTTATTGATCAACTGGTCAAAAAGGGTTACGCCTATGAATCTGAAGGAGATGTTTATTTCCGAACAAGGAAGTTTGACGATTATGGAAAGCTCTCACATCAATCAATCGATGACCTTCAAGTTGGGGCTCGAATTGAAGTGGGTGAGAAGAAACAAGATGATATGGACTTTGCCTTATGGAAAGCGGCAAAAGAAGGAGAAATCTTTTGGGAAAGTCCTTGGGGTATTGGACGCCCTGGCTGGCATATCGAGTGCTCGGCAATGGCAAAGAAATACCTAGGGGAAACAATCGATATTCATGCTGGCGGACAAGATTTAACGTTCCCGCACCATGAAAATGAAATAGCCCAATCGGAGGCACTTACTGGAAAAACCTTTGCCCGTTACTGGATGCACAATGGGTATATTAATATCGATAATGAAAAAATGTCTAAATCGCTTGGAAACTTTGTTCTAGTACATGACATTATAAAGGCGCATAATCCGCAAGTTTTGCGATTTTTTATGCTATCCGTTCATTATCGAAATCCGATTAATTACAGTGAAGAGTTATTAGAAAGCACAAAGGCAGCTTATGAGCGATTAACAACCTCTTATCAGAATCTACAGCATCGCAAGGAATCAAGTACAAATTTAACAAATAATAATCAAGAATGGCTAGAGAAGATAGAGGCATTACAGGATGAGTTTATAAAAGCAATGGACGATGATTTCAATACAGCAAAAGCGATTTCCGTCTTATTTGATTTATCGAAGCTGGCTAATTACTACCTATTAGAAAAAAATACATCCGTAGAAGTGATTGATAAATTCACCCAACAATTTAACGAGTTATTCAATGTCCTAGGTCTGACGTTTGAAGCGACAGAATTGTTAGATGAAGAAATAGATGCGTTAATTGAAAAAAGAATTCAGGCACGAAAAGAACGTAATTTCCAGCTTTCTGATCAAATAAGGGATCAATTAAAGGAAATGAATATTATTTTAGAAGATACACCGCAAGGTACGAGATGGAAAAGAGGCTAATGCATGCTTGATTATCAAGAAAAAGTAAATGCCAATCAGTTGAATAGTCTTGCCTTGGCTTATATGGGTGACGCTGTCTATGAGACATACGTCAGACGTCACCTCCTGCAAAGCGGGAAGGTAAAGCCTAATCATCTACACCGCGAGGGAACAACATATGTTTCCGCAAAGGCACAATGCCACGTACTATTTCGAATGATGGATGAAAACCTCCTGTCAGAGGAGGAAATGGCGGTAGTCAAGCGTGGGCGAAACGCCAAATCAGGGACTGTACCTAAAAACACAGATGTTCAAACGTATCATTATAGCACTGCATTTGAAGCTTTAATGGGTTTTTTATACCTAACAGAGAATACAGAACGATTAGAAGAACTTATCGTAAAGTCATTTGAGTTTGTTGAGGAAAGAAAGGAGGAACAAGTGAATGAACGAAAATAAGGATTATATCATTGGGAAAAATCCTGTCATGGAGGCACTAAGGTCAGAAAGGGATATTAATAAGATTTTGATTGCAGAGTCCTCACAGCGTGGTCAAATGCAACCGTTAATTCAATTAGCAAAAGAGGCCAACGTGATTGTTCAATTTGTACCAAAGAAAAAAATTGACCAGATATCTGATGAAAATCATCAAGGAGTCCTTGCTTATGTAGCAGCATATCAATATGCAGAAATGGACGATTTATTTGCAGCTGCAGAAAAGAAAAACGAATCTCCATTCTTTTTGTTATTAGATGAAATTGAGGATCCTCATAATCTAGGTTCCATCATGAGAACTGCAGACGCAGTAGGAGCACATGGAATTATTATTCCAAAAAGAAGAGCGGTTGGCTTAACCGCAACAGTGGCAAAGGCTTCAACTGGTGCAATTGAGCATATCCCAGTTGTACGTGTCACTAATATGGCACGAACGATAGATGAATTAAAGGAACGGGGTATTTGGATAGCCGGTACCGACGCGAGTGCTAAGCAAGATTATCGCCAATTTGATGGCACGCTGCCACTTGGTCTTGTGATTGGAAGCGAAGGAAAAGGGATGGGTCGTCTGGTTAGAGATAAATGTGACTTCCTCATCAACCTGCCGATGGCTGGAAAGGTAACATCATTAAATGCGTCTGTTGCAGCAGCATTATTAATGTATGAGGTATACCGCAGGCGGCATCCTCTAGAGGGATAAAAATGGATATCTTGCTTGTCGATGGATATAACATAATCGGGGCATGGCCGGAGCTAAGGGAATTAAAGGAACATGATTTACCCGCGGCTAGGGACCGCTTAGTAGAAAGGATGGCAGAATACCAAGCTTTTTCAGGCTATCGCGTCATTGTTGTATTTGACGCCTACTATGTCCAAGGAACTGAGAAGAAATATAAGAATCATAAAGTAGAGGTTATTTTTACTAAAGAAAACGAGACAGCTGATGAGCGAATTGAAAAGTTGGCGATTTCTTTAAACAACCGGAGGACGCAAATACATGTGGCTACTTCCGATTATACAGAGCAATGGGCTATATTTGGACAAGGCGCACTAAGAAAATCTGCACGGGAATTGCTCATAGAGATGTCCTCGGTAGAAAAAGGAATCGAAAAAAAGGTAAAAAAAATTCAAGAAAAAAGACCAGTCTCAAAAATACCGATTAGCAGCGAAGTGGCAGAAATTTTTGAAAAATGGCGCAGAGGTCAAAAGTAAGCGTTGACGTTCAAAAGTTACGGGCAGTATAATAATACTATCTATGCTTGTTCGGTGGAGGGGGATCTTAATTGGGTACAGACTTCGGGGAAAAAAGCAACGAACTATTTTTTTCAATGGAAGACGAGGGAATTGTTGATCTAGTGCACCAAGGTAATAGTGAGGCACTTGATTATTTAATTCACAAATATCGTAATTTTGTACGTGCAAAGGCAAGATCCTACTTCCTAATCGGAGCAGATAAGGAAGATATAGTCCAAGAGGGAATGATTGGGCTGTATAAGGCAATTCGTGATTTTCGTGAGGACAAACTCACATCTTTTAAAGCGTTTGCAGAGCTGTGCATCACCAGACAAATCATTACCGCTATCAAAACAGCAACAAGGCAAAAGCATATACCGCTAAATTCCTATGTATCATTGGACAAGCCTATATACGATGAAGAGTCGGACCGCACCCTTATGGACGTCCTATCCGGTGCGAAGGTTCTTGATCCGGAAGAATTGATTATTAACCAAGAAGAATTTGATCACATCGAAGTAAAGATGACTGAATTATTAAGCGATCTAGAACGAAAGGTTTTGGCACTATACCTCGATGGACAATCGTACCAAGAAATATCTGAAGAGCTTAACCGTCATGTAAAATCTATTGATAATGCCCTACAGCGCGTGAAAAGGAAATTAGAGCGTTATTTAGAAATTAGGGAATTTAGTCTTTAATTTTGAAGACAATGACAATTATATGAATCCGCTACCACATGTTGTTGACAATAATTAGGACGCATGTTACATTTTTAAAGATATATTAGATGGATGATGAAGGTGTTTTTTGATGAGTAAAAAGATTATTCTGGCATGTGCTGAATGTGGTTCGCGTAATTACTCCACCCATGCAAATCCGTTGCAATCAGAACGATTGGAATTAAAAAAGTATTGCAAAACATGCGCCTCCCATACAATCCACAAAGAAACAAAATAAGTTTAGTCTATACTAGCAATGTTATTCCGATAGTTGGAGGGTTATAGATATGCAACGCTTAAAGAATTTCTTCAGTGATATTTTCCGTGAAATGAGAAAAGTTAGTTGGCCAAAACGTAAAGAACTAACACGCTATACTATTACGGTTTTCTCAACAGTTGCTTTCTTCGCATTGTTTTTTGGTGTCCTAGATTTAGGCATTTCAAAATTGATTCGTCTTATTCTTGAATAATAAAAGGTATTTCATGGTATAATGGTAACTAATACAGGAAATTTTATGTAAAGCCCGTTTAACGGGTTTTTTCATTTGTCTAGAAAAGTTATTTTACAGCAAATGTTGATATTGGCACGCTGTTGATTTGCGCGGAGGGCACGAAGACTCCTGCAGGAGTACGGAGCAGGTGAGACCCCACAGGCGCTCGCGCCGAGGAGGCTCCCCGCAACGCCTTAAGGTGCGCGAAGTGCCCGGAGTGCAAATCAACAGCATTACTATAAAGTACGGGGAGGGATGGACGTTTAGTCCTCTTGAATGGAAAAGAATTGGTATGTATTACATACTTACTCAGGTTATGAGAATAAAGTAAAAGCAAATTTAGAAAAACGTGTTGAATCAATGGGTATGACAGATAAGATATTTAGAGTTGTTGTTCCTGAAGAAGAAGAAACTGAAATAAAAAATGGGAAAACGAAGGTAGTTAAACGAAAAGTATTCCCTGGTTATGTACTTGTTGAAATCGTAATGACAGATGATTCATGGTACGTAGTGCGGAATACACCAGGAGTTACTGGGTTCGTAGGCTCTGCTGGTGCAGGATCTAAACCTACTCCACTTCTTCCTGAAGAAGTGGTTGGAATCCTAAAACGCATGGGTGTTGATGAAAAACGCATCGATGTTAATTATGAAATTGGTGAAACCGTTCGGGTTAAAGAAGGTCCATTTACAAACTTTACAGGAACAGTTGAAGAAATGGATAAAGACAAGTCCAAACTTAAAGTTCTTGTTAATATGTTTGGTCGTGACACCCCGGTAGAACTAGAATTCACACAGATTGAAAAGCTGTAAAATAAAGAAAATTAATTGGAAATTGAAAAAAACTTGAAATCATATTCAAAAAGTGGTAATATTTCATAGGTCAGTATGTCTCTCGATGAGACAAGACTTTTGCTAAGCTCTTTATCTTTATATAAAGACAGATACCTGAGTGGGAGGGTAAAAAAACCCTATTACCACATCACGGACTTTAAGGAGGTGTGTCTCGTGGCTAAAAAAGTAATTAAAGTTGTTAAATTACAAATCCCTGCTGGGAAAGCGAATCCTGCACCACCAGTTGGACCTGCATTAGGTCAAGCCGGTGTTAACATCATGGGATTCTGTAAAGAATTTAACGCTCGTACAGCAGATCAAGCTGGATTAATCATTCCTGTTGAAATCACGGTATTTGAAGACCGTTCATTTACATTTATTACGAAAACTCCTCCTGCTGCAGTTCTTTTAAAAGTAGCAGCTGGAATCCAGTCTGGTTCAGGCCAGCCTAACCGTAATAAGGTAGCAACAGTTAAGCGTAATACAGTACGCGAGATTGCGGAACAGAAAATGCCTGACCTAAACGCAGCAAGCGTTGAAGCAGCAATGCGCATGGTTGAAGGTACTGCACGCAGCATGGGTATCGTTATCGAAGACTAATCCATGTAAACTGTTTTTTGTAATGAAGGGGGTTGCGTTACTTACGCAACCTTTATTCGTGGCAAGCTGCGGCGCCTAGCCCCTCGGGATCATAAGCCAATCCGTCCAGAAGGTTAAAAAACAACCTTCCGGCCGGCTCGTCTTATGCCTGTCGGGGCTGGACAAGGCGCCTCCGCTTTATTAAGTGGGAGTTATTAAAAAAACGCTAAAACCACAAATTAGGAGGAAATAAAAATGGCTAAAAAAGGTAAGAAGTATTTAGAAGCTGCTAAGCTTGTTGATAACACAAAAGCTTACCCAGTTGCTGAAGCAATCGAACTTGCAAAGCAAACAAACTTCGCTAAATTTGATGCAACTCTTGAAGTAGCATTCCGTTTAGGTGTAGACCCTAAGAAAGCTGATCAGCAAATTCGTGGTGCAGTAGTACTTCCGAATGGAACTGGTAAGACTCAACGCGTATTAGTATTCGCTAAGGGTGAAAAAGTGAAAGAAGCAGAAGCTGCTGGTGCAGATTATGTTGGCGATGCAGAATACATCAACAAAATCCAACAAGGTTGGTTTGAATTCGATGTAATCGTAGCAACTCCTGACATGATGGGTGAAGTGGGTAAACTTGGTCGTACATTAGGACCAAAAGGTTTAATGCCAAACCCTAAAACTGGAACAGTTACATTTGATGTAACTCGTGCGATCAACGAAATCAAAGCAGGTAAAGTTGAGTACCGTGTTGATAAAGCTGGAAATATCCACGTTCCAATCGGTAAATCATCTTTTGAAAACGAAAAACTTGTTGAGAACTTCAAAACTGTATTCGAAACAATGTTAAAAGTTAAGCCTGCAGCTGCAAAGGGAACATACATGAAGAACGTAACTGTTACTTCAACAATGGGACCTGGCGTGAAGGTTGATCCTTCATCAGTTACAGTTAAGTAATTTTTTACCAATTGACAATTATAGATACATTTTATATAATCTATTTTGTTGTTTAAATAAAACATTTGTACTGAAGACAGCAGGTGCGTTTACGCTTAATTTCCTGCCGAGGTAATGCGATAGAATTGGCTGAAATCTTCGGCTATTGTATGCACCTCCATGTCTGGCTTTTGATGTGGAGGTTTTACTTTGCCTGGTATAAATGTAGAGAATCTACAGGAGGTGTAAAGATGAGCAGCGTAATCGAACAAAAGGTTCAAATCGTTGATGAAATTACAGCTAAGTTAAAAGCTAGTGTTTCAACAATCGTAGTTGACTACCGTGGGCTAACTGTTGCTGAAGTAACTGAACTTCGTAAGCAACTTCGTGAAGCTGGTATCGACTTTAAAGTTTACAAAAACTCTATGGCTCGTCGTGCAGCTGATGCAGCTGAACTTTCAGAGTTAAACGCAGCATTAACTGGTCCGAACGCTATTGCGTTCAGTACAGAAGATGTAGTAGCACCTGCGAAAATTCTTAACGACTTTGCGAAAAAGCATGATGCACTTGAAATTAAAGCTGGTGTAATCGAAGGCAATGTAGCAACAGTTGAAGAGGTTAAAGCACTTGCAGAACTTCCGTCACGCGAAGGCTTGCTTTCTATGCTACTCAGCGTACTACAAGCTCCAATCCGCAACCTTGCTCTTGCTACAAAAGCAGTTGCAGAACAAAAAGAAGAACAAGGCGCGTAAGTTAAAACTTATCGCTTAACAAATAACGGAATGAAAACTAAGGAGGAAAATTAAAATGACTAAAGAACAAATCATTGAAGCAGTTAAATCTATGACTGTTTTAGAACTTAACGATCTAGTAAAAGCAATCGAAGAAGAATTCGGCGTAACTGCTGCTGCTCCTGTAGCAATGGTTGGTGGAGCTGGTGCTGCTGCTGTTGAAGAGCAAACTGAATTTGATGTAATCCTTGCTAGCGCTGGAGATCAAAAAATCAAGGTTATCAAAGTTGTTCGTGAAATCACAGGTCTTGGTCTTAAAGAAGCAAAAGATCTTGTTGACAACACTCCAAAAGCTGTTAAAGAAGGCGTATCTAAAGAAGAAGCTGAAGAACTTAAAGCTAAACTTGCTGAAGTTGGAGCTAACGTTGAAGTTAAGTAATAAACTGATAAAAAAGCTCGCTGTATAAGCGGGCTTTTTTTCGCTATCTTAATAGCGGAAGCGCCTTGGTGCTTCCGCTAGATATTAGATTTTTTCCTCGGGTAACCTCATTAATAAACACTCCTCAGGAGGTGAGCTTATTGTCTGAACATTACTATTCTCGCACCCAAAAGGTCGAAAGTGACCCGATATTTTGGGACTTTACCTTAAGGAATCAGTTATTTCGCTTTAAAACGGATAACGGAGTATTTTCTAAGAAGGAAGTAGATTTTGGCTCCCGCTTATTAATAGATGTTTTTAAATTACCAAGTGTAGAAGGACCTGTTCTTGATGTTGGCTGTGGTTATGGTCCTATTGGACTTTCGCTTGCCAAAAGTTATCCGGACCGTCATGTACATATGATTGATGTTAATGAACGTGCCATTGAGCTGGCAAAGGCGAATGCTGTGCAAAATTCGGTACATAATGTCGATATTTATGAAAGTGATACTTTGATAAATGTTAAGGAATTTAAATTTGCAGCTATTTTAACTAACCCTCCAATCAGAGCGGGTAAAAAGACAGTACACGATATTTTTGAGCAAAGTTATGAGCATTTAGTTCCTCAAGGTGAGCTTTGGATTGTAATCCAAAAGAAGCAAGGGGCACCATCTGCTATTGAAAAATTAAAAGATTTATTTACCACAGTTGAAACTATTGACAAGTCTAAAGGTTATTTTATTATTAAGGCTGTAAAATAGTTGACTTGAAATTGTCAAGTGTGTTAGCATTATAAAATGCCATCATAATAATTTCCGAATTATTCCTGTAAATACTTATTTTTATGGTATAAAAATGGTTTTAGACGGAAATGATGACAAAATAATAGTCAAAATGTGAAAATGTGGTTTTTAAGAAATAAAAACCCTTTTTCTTTTTTGTCTGATGGAAGGTCTCTATAGTCCTTACATAAGACCAAAATATATGTTTTATAAAAACGCTTGATTTGAGGGGTGAATCAGTTGACAGGTCAACTAGTTCAGTATGGACGACACCGCCAACGAAGAAGTTACGCACGAATCAGTGAAGTTTTAGAATTACCAAATCTTATTGAAATCCAAACCTCTTCATACCAATGGTTTCTTGATGAGGGATTGCGTGAAATGTTCCAGGATATTTCACCGATTGAAGACTTTACTGGTAACCTATCACTAGAATTTATTGATTACAGCCTTGGCGAACCTAAGTATTCTGTTGCGGAATCGAAAGAGCGGGACGTTACATATTCTGCACCATTGCGTGTTAAAGTACGTCTTGTAAACAAAGAAACAGGCGAAGTAAAAGATCAAGATGTTTTTATGGGGGATTTTCCACTTATGACTGAAACGGGTACCTTTGTCATTAATGGTGCCGAACGTGTTATCGTTTCTCAGTTAGTACGTTCACCGAGCGTATACTTTAGTGGAAAACTTGATAAAAACGGAAAAAAAGGATTTACGGCTACTGTAATTCCGAACCGCGGCGCTTGGCTGGAATATGAAACAGACGCCAAAGATGTCGTATATGTCAGGATAGATCGTACTCGGAAACTGCCCGTTACGGTTCTTTTGCGTGCACTTGGCTTCGGCTCTGATCAAGAAATCATTGAATTGATTGGAGACAATGAGTACATCCGAAATACTCTTGAAAAGGACAACACTGAGGGAGTAGAAAAAGCGCTTCTCGAAATTTATGAGCGTCTGCGTCCAGGTGAACCTCCAACTGTAGATAATGCAAAGAGCTTATTGGTATCAAGATTTTTTGATCCAAAAAGATATGATTTAGCAAATGTTGGTCGTTACAAGATTAACAAAAAGCTTCATATTAAAAATCGTTTATTTAACCAGCGTTTGGCTGAATCTCTTGTTGATCCTGAGACAGGTGAAATTATTGCAGAAAAAGGTACGGTTCTAGATCGTAGAAACCTTGATCGGATTATTCCTGCTCTCGAAAAGGATGTTAACTTCAAGGGCTTTAATCCTGTTGGCGGTGTAGTTGAGGAAGAAATCATTCTTCAAGGAATTAAAATCTATGCACCAAATGACGATGGTGAAAAGGTAATTAATGTTTTAGGCAATGCCTATGTAGCAGAGCCAATTAAAAATATTACACCTGCTGATATCATTGCTTCAATCAGTTATTTCTTTAACTTATTGCATGGTGTGGGCGACACAGACGATATTGACCACTTAGGTAACAGACGTTTACGTTCTGTTGGTGAATTGCTGCAAAATCAATTCCGTATTGGTTTGTCTCGTATGGAACGTGTGGTTCGTGAAAGAATGTCGATTCAAGATACTGCTACCATCACACCACAGCAGTTAATCAATATTCGTCCAGTCATTGCGTCAATAAAAGAGTTCTTCGGAAGCTCCCAGTTATCGCAATTCATGGATCAAACGAATCCGCTTGCGGAATTAACTCATAAGCGTCGTTTATCTGCATTAGGACCTGGTGGATTAACACGTGAACGAGCAGGATTTGAAGTACGTGACGTTCACTATTCCCACTATGGCCGTATGTGTCCGATTGAAACGCCAGAGGGACCAAACATTGGTTTAATTAACTCACTTTCATCATTTGCAAAGGTAAATCGTTTTGGTTTCATTGAAACTCCATATCGACGAATTGATCCTGATACTGGAAAGGTTACAGGCCGAATCGATTATTTAACTGCCGATGAAGAGGATAACTATGTTGTAGCACAGGCAAATTCTCGTCTTAGTGACGACGGTACCTTCATCGATGAAGATGTTGTTGCTCGTTTCCGTGGTGAAAACACAGTTGTAAAACGTGACCGAATCGACTATATGGATGTATCTCCTAAACAGGTAGTTTCTGCGGCGACAGCTTGTATTCCGTTCTTAGAAAATGATGACTCTAACCGTGCATTGATGGGAGCGAACATGCAGCGTCAAGCCGTGCCGCTCTTGCAGCCGGAAGCACCAAGAGTTGGAACAGGAATGGAATATGTTTCTGGTAAAGACTCCGGAGCAGCCGTTATCTGTAAACATGAAGGAATCGTTGAGCATGTTGAGGCACGTGAGGTTTGGGTGCGTCGTATTAATACTGTCGATGGTCAAGAAGTTAAAGGTGACCTTGATAAATATAAAATGTTGAAATTCATCCGTTCTAACCAAGGAACTTGTTATAACCAACGTCCAATTGTTGCAGTGGGTAACCATGTAACAAAAGGTGAAATTCTTGCTGATGGTCCTTCAATGGAACTAGGTGAACTAGCTTTAGGGCGTAACGTTTTAGTCGGCTTTGTTAACTGGGATGGTTATAACTATGAAGATGCGATCATCATGAGCGAACGTCTTGTAAAAGATGATGTTTATACTTCTATTCATATTGAAGAATATGAATCAGAGTCTCGTGATACAAAGCTTGGACCAGAAGAAATTACACGTGATATTCCAAATGTAGGTGAAGATGCTCTTCGCAATTTGGATGAACGCGGAATTATCCGTACTGGTGCAGAAGTAAAAGACGGTGACTTGCTAGTGGGTAAAGTAACACCAAAAGGAGTTACGGAACTAACTGCAGAAGAAAGATTACTACACGCTATCTTTGGTGAAAAAGCACGAGAAGTTCGAGATACTTCACTAAGAGTTCCGCATGGCGGAGGCGGTATTGTTCTTGATGTTAAGGTCTTTAATCGTGAAGACGGCGATGAATTGCCACCAGGAGTGAATCAGCTAGTTCGCGTTTATATTGTTCAGAAGCGTAAGATTCATGAAGGAGATAAAATGGCTGGTCGTCATGGTAATAAAGGGGTTATATCCCGAATATTGCCAGAAGAAGATATGCCATATTTACCGGATGGTACACCAATTGATATTATGTTAAATCCTTTAGGGGTTCCTTCACGTATGAACATCGGGCAGGTACTTGAGCTTCACTTAGGTATGGCTGCTAGAGCACTTGGAATTCATGTTGCTTCACCAGTATTTGATGGTGCGCGTGAGGAAGATGTTTGGGGAACAATTGAAGAAGCAGGTATGGCTAATGATGCAAAAACTGTATTATATGATGGTCGTACTGGTGAACCGTTTGATAATCGTGTGTCTGTTGGCGTTATGTATATGATTAAACTTGCACACATGGTTGATGATAAATTACATGCACGTTCGACTGGACCTTACTCACTTGTAACCCAGCAGCCACTTGGCGGTAAAGCGCAATTTGGCGGTCAGCGTTTTGGTGAGATGGAGGTTTGGGCGCTTGAAGCATACGGTGCTGCATACACACTTCAAGAAATTCTGACTGTTAAATCAGATGACGTTGTTGGTCGTGTGAAAACGTATGAAGCGATTGTAAAAGGCGAAAATGTCCCTGAACCAGGTGTTCCTGAATCATTCAAAGTATTAATAAAAGAACTTCAGAGTCTTGGTATGGATGTAAAAATCCTTTCAGGTGATGAAAAAGAAATTGAAATGCGCGATACGGAAGATGAAGATGACTTACAACAAGTCGATACATTAAACATTGTTCCGGAAACAGCAGCATTTGAATCTGAAAAGGTCGGTTCAAAGGAATAAGACTTAGCTGAAGCACATAAGTGTGCTTCAGCTAATGATTGTCTAGATAGAAAGGGAGGTAGGCCCCTTGCTGGATGTTAATAATTTTGAGTATATGAAGATTGGTCTGGCATCACCAGATAAAATTCGTTCTTGGTCGTTTGGAGAAGTAAAGAAGCCAGAAACCATTAACTATCGTACATTGAAGCCTGAAAAGGATGGTTTATTCTGTGAAAGAATTTTTGGTCCAACAAAGGACTGGGAATGTCATTGCGGTAAATATAAACGTGTCCGTTACAAAGGTGTTGTATGTGACCGATGTGGTGTTGAAGTAACAC
This sequence comes from Neobacillus niacini, assembly GCF_030817595.1. Classification (GTDB taxonomy): domain Bacteria; phylum Bacillota; class Bacilli; order Bacillales; family Cytobacillaceae; genus Neobacillus; species Neobacillus niacini_G. Next base: position 4,216,091 of record NZ_JAUSZN010000001.1, on the reverse strand, counting down.
GTGCAAAGGTTCGTCGTGAACGTATGGGGCATATTGAGCTAGCAGCTCCTGTTTCTCATATTTGGTATTTTAAAGGTATCCCTAGCCGGATGGGACTAGTTTTAGATATGTCTCCTAGGGCATTAGAAGAAATTATTTACTTTGCTTCATATGTTGTAACGGAATCAGGTGATACAGCTCTTGATAAGAAACAACTTTTATCAGAAAAAGAATATCGTGCATACCGCGAAAAGTACGGTAATAAATTCCAAGCTGCAATGGGTGCTGAAGCGATTAAAAAGCTTCTTTCTGATATCGATTTAAATAAAGAGGTTGACGCATTAAAAGAAGAGTTAAAATCAGCTCAAGGCCAGCGTCGTACTCGTGCGATTAAGCGACTTGAAGTGTTGGAAGCATTCCGTAACTCTGGAAATGAGCCATCATGGATGATTCTTGATGTTCTTCCTGTCATCCCTCCAGAACTTCGTCCGATGGTACAGTTGGATGGTGGAAGATTTGCAACATCTGATTTAAACGATCTATACCGACGAGTAATCAACCGGAATAATCGTCTAAAGCGTTTGTTGGATCTTGGTGCACCGAGTATTATTGTTCAAAACGAAAAGCGTATGCTTCAAGAAGCGGTAGACGCGCTAATTGATAACGGTCGTCGCGGCCGTCCAGTAACTGGTCCAGGTAACCGTCCGTTAAAGTCACTTTCTCATATGTTAAAAGGAAAGCAAGGTCGTTTCCGTCAAAACTTACTCGGAAAACGTGTTGACTATTCTGGTCGTTCTGTTATTGTAGTTGGTCCAAACTTAAAAATGTACCAATGTGGTCTTCCAAAGGAAATGGCTCTTGAGTTATTTAAGCCATTCGTTATGAAGGAATTAGTAGAAAAAGGGTTAGCCCATAATATCAAATCTGCAAAACGTAAGATTGAAAGAGTATCTCCTGAAGTATGGGATGTGCTTGAAGATGTTATTCGTGAGCATCCTGTTTTACTAAACCGTGCCCCTACACTTCACAGATTAGGGATTCAGGCATTTGAACCTACACTTGTAGAAGGAAGAGCAATTCGCCTTCACCCGCTCGTATGTACTGCATACAACGCGGACTTCGATGGTGACCAAATGGCTGTTCACGTTCCGCTTTCGTCTGAAGCGCAAGCAGAAGCTAGACTATTAATGCTTGCAGCCCAAAATATCTTGAACCCTAAAGATGGTAAGCCAGTTGTTACACCTTCTCAGGATATGGTACTAGGTAACTACTACTTAACTCTTGAAAGAGAAGGCGCAGTCGGAGAGGGTATGATTTTTAAAGATACTAACGAGGCATTAATTGCTTACCAAAATGGCTATGTTCATCTGCACACTCGTGTTGCTGTCCATGCTGGTTCATTAGGAAATGAAACGTTGACAGAAGAACAAAATAATAAGTTACTGATTACTACGGTAGGAAAACTTATTTTTAATGAAATTCTTCCGAAATCTTTCCCGTATATCAACGAACCAACAAGACAGAATTTAGAAGTTGAAACACCAGCAATTTATTTTGTTGAAAAGGGTGAAGATGTTCAAGCTCGAATAAAGGAAATGCCATTAGTAGATCCATTCAAGAAGAAAATCCTTGGTAATATCATTGCCGAAGTATTTAAGCGATTCAAAATTACTGAAACGTCTAAAATGCTAGACCGGATGAAGGACTTAGGATTTAGATATTCTACAAAAGCAGGTATTACTGTCGGTGTTGCCGATATCGTGGTATTACCTGAAAAGCAAGAAATCCTTCACGAAGCTCAAAGCAAAGTTGATAACGTTATGAAGCAGTTCCGTCGTGGTTTGATTACGGAAGACGAACGTTATGATCGCGTTATTGCTATATGGAGTGCTGCGAAGGATACCATTCAAGGAAAACTGATGAAATCCTTGAATAAAACGAATCCAATTTTCATGATGAGTGACTCCGGTGCCCGTGGTAACGCATCAAACTTTACACAACTTGCTGGTATGCGTGGATTGATGGCCAACCCGGCTGGACGTATCATTGAATTACCAATCAAGTCAAGTTTCCGTGAAGGTCTGACAGTATTAGAGTACTTCATTTCTACACACGGTGCTCGTAAAGGTCTTGCCGATACTGCACTAAAAACAGCTGACTCAGGTTACCTAACACGTCGTCTTGTTGACGTTGCACAGGATGTAATTGTCCGTGAAGATGATTGTGGAACTGACCGTGGTTTGTTAATCCGTTCATTAAAAGATGGTACAGAGGTTATCGAAGGCTTGGACGAACGTTTAATCGGCCGTTATGCTCGTAACCCAATAAGACATCCAGAAACGAAAGAAGTACTTGTTCCTGAAAATGGACTTATCACTGAAGATCTAGCTGAAACAATCGTTGGTGCTGGAATCGAAGAAGTAAAAATCCGCTCTGCCTTTACATGTAATACACGTCATGGTGTATGTAAGAAGTGTTATGGCCGTAACTTGGCTACAGGTCAAGAAGTTGAAGTTGGAGAAGCAGTTGGTATTATTGCGGCCCAGTCAATTGGAGAACCTGGTACACAGTTAACAATGCGTACATTCCATACAGGCGGGGTAGCAGGAGACGATATCACTCAAGGTTTACCGCGTATTCAAGAAATCTTTGAAGCTCGTAACCCTAAAGGTCAAGCAGTTATTTCTGAAATTGATGGTGTGGTTGTTGGCATTAATGAAGGACGTGATCGTCAGCATGAGATTATTGTTCAAGGTGAGATCGAATCACGTACTTATAATGCTCCGTATACAGCACGCTTGAAAGTAGCCGTTAATGATAGAGTTGAACGTGGTCAGGAATTAACAGAAGGCTCTATTGACCCTAAAGAGTTAATCAAGGTAAAAGACGTTAATGCTGTTCAAGAATACCTGTTACGCGAAGTTCAAAAGGTTTACCGTATGCAGGGTGTTGAAATTGGTGATAAACACGTCGAGGTAATGGTTCGTCAAATGATGCGTAAGGTTCGTGTAAGTGATGCAGGTGAAACAGATGTACTTCCTGGTACACTTTTAGATATCCACCAATTCACAGATGCAAACGAAAAAGCATTGTTAGCCGGAAAATTACCAGCAACAGGACGTCCAGTATTGCTTGGAATTACAAAAGCATCACTTGAAACAGATTCATTCCTGTCTGCTGCATCCTTCCAAGAAACAACGAGAGTTCTTACTGATGCTGCAATCAAAGGCAAGCGTGATGAATTACTCGGCTTAAAAGAAAATGTTATCATCGGTAAGTTGGTTCCGGCTGGAACAGGTATGCAGCGCTATCGCAAAGCAGAACCTGTTTTAAGGGATACAACCTCCGAAGAAACAGTTGCAATTGATTAAATCAATAAAGCGGTACTTGCCTTTTTTGCAGGTACCGCATTTTATGGAAATTCTTTGTAGAAAAAATAATTTGTAGTTTTGTTGACATCTATTTTTTAAGATGTTATTATATCAAAGGTGCTCCTATTCACCTGATACTTTGGAGGATATGATAAGTGTCTTATGAAAAAGTATTACAGGCAACTAAGATTGTTATAGGAACTAAACAAGCAGTTAAAGTACTAAAGGATGGAACAGTAAGTGAGTTGATCATTGCAAGTGATGCTGGTACGAACGTAACAGCAGCTGCAGTGAAACTAGCTCAAGATTTGAACATCCCAATTATCTATGTTGACTCGATGAAAAAACTCGGGAAAGCATGTGGAATAGAAGTTGGTGCTTCAACTGTAGCAATTATCCGTTAAAAACTGTTTTTGTAGATAGAAGATCTGCAAAAACTTTGTTTTTGCACAAAAATGAACCACCTGGATGTGTGGGCTTACAAATAATGAAGGGAGGAAAAGTAACATGCCTACTATTAACCAATTAGTGCGCAAGCCTCGTCAATCTAAAGAGGAAAAGTCAAAATCACCTGCGCTTAACAAAGGTTACAACAGCTTCAAAAAATCACAAACAAATGTAACTTCACCACAAAAACGCGGAGTATGTACTCGTGTTGGTACAATGACTCCAAAGAAACCGAACTCAGCGTTACGTAAATATGCTCGTGTACGTTTGACAAACGGTATTGAGGTGACTGCATACATTCCTGGTATCGGCCACAACCTTCAAGAGCACAGTGTTGTTCTTATTCGTGGAGGACGTGTAAAGGACTTACCGGGGGTACGTTATCACATCGTACGTGGTGCTCTTGATACGGCTGGTGTTAACAACCGTATGCAAGGTCGTTCTAAATATGGTACTAAGAGACCAAAAGCAGCTAAGAAATAAAACAGTTTAAATAGAAAAGCCTGTTTGAAAGGAGGAAATTAAATGCCACGTAAAGGTCCTGTAGCAAAAAGAGACGTGTTACCAGATCCACTTTACAATTCTAAATTAGTTACTCGTCTAATCAACAAAATGATGGTTGACGGTAAAAGAGGTAAATCACAAGAAATTCTTTATTCTGCATTTGAAACAATCCGTGAACGCTCTGGCAAAGAGCCAATGGAAGTTTTTGAAGCAGCAATGAAGAATATCATGCCAGTACTTGAGGTAAGAGCACGCCGAGTAGGTGGAGCAAACTACCAAGTACCAGTTGAGGTACGTCCTGACCGCCGTACAACTCTTGGTCTTCGCTGGTTAGTAAACTATGCGCGTCTTCGCGGTGAAAAGACAATGGAAGAACGTTTAGCAAACGAAATTATGGATGCAGCTAACAATGCTGGTGCATCTGTTAAGAAGCGTGAAGATACTCATAAAATGGCAGAAGCAAACAAAGCGTTTGCTCACTATCGTTGGTAGAATTACCTTTATTATAAAAACTTTCACACTAGAAAGGAGAAAGACCCATGGCAAGAGAGTTCTCCTTAGCAAACACTCGTAATATCGGTATCATGGCACACATTGATGCCGGTAAAACGACGACCACTGAGCGTGTCCTTTATTACACTGGTAAGATTCATAAGATCGGTGAAACACATGAAGGTGCTTCTCAGATGGACTGGATGGAGCAAGAACAAGAACGCGGAATCACTATTACATCTGCAGCAACAACTGCACAATGGAAAGGTCACCGCGTAAACATCATCGATACACCAGGACACGTAGACTTCACAGTTGAAGTTGAGCGTTCCCTGCGTGTACTTGATGGAGCAGTAGCTGTACTTGATGCACAGTCTGGTGTTGAACCTCAAACTGAAACAGTTTGGCGTCAAGCAACAACTTACGGTGTACCACGTGTAGTATTCGTAAACAAAATGGACAAAATCGGTGCAGACTTCTTGTATTCTGTAAGAACAATACATGACCGCTTGCAAGCGAATGCCCATCCAATTCAGTTACCTATCGGTGCTGAAGATGAATTCTCAGCAATCATTGACCTTGTGGAAATGAATGCAGTATTCTACAGTAATGACTTAGGTACTGATATTGAAGTACGTGAGATTCCTGAAGAACACCGCGAACTTGCTGAAGAGTGGCATGAAAAGTTAGTTGAAGCAGTAGCAGAATTAGATGAAGAATTAATGGAAAAATACCTTGGTGGTGAAGAAATCACTAAAGAAGAGCTAAAAGCTGGTATTCGTAAAGGTACTGTTAATGTAGAATTCTATCCTGTTATTTGTGGATCTGCTTTCAAAAATAAAGGTGTTCAGCTAATGTTAGACGCAGTTATCGATTACCTTCCATCACCATTAGATGTACCTGCAATCAAAGGACACGCTGTTGATGATGAAGATGAAGCTGTTGAACGTCATTCAAGTGACGAAGAGCCATTCTCTGCTCTTGCATTTAAAGTTATGACTGACCCTTATGTTGGTAAGTTAACGTTCTTCCGCGTTTACTCTGGTACTTTAGAGTCTGGTTCATATGTTCAAAACTCTACTAAAGGCAAGCGTGAACGTATCGGACGTATCCTTCAAATGCACGCAAATAGCCGTCAAGAAATCTCTAAGGTTTTCGCTGGTGACATTGCTGCTGCTGTAGGTTTGAAAGATACTACTACTGGTGATACTCTATGTGATGACAAAAACCCTGTTATCCTTGAGTCTATGCAATTCCCAGAGCCAGTAATCCAACTTTCTGTTGAACCTAAGTCTAAAGCTGACCAAGATAAAATGACTACTGCCCTACAAAAACTTCAAGAAGAAGATCCTACATTCCGTGCGCACACTGACCAGGAAACTGGACAAGTTATCATCGCTGGTATGGGTGAACTTCACCTTGATATTATTGTAGACCGTATGCGTCGTGAATTTAAGGTTGAAGCTAACGTAGGTGCTCCACAGGTTGCTTACCGTGAAACTTTCCGTGGTTCTGCACAGGTTGAAGGTAAGTTTGCTCGTCAATCTGGTGGACGTGGACAATATGGACACGTTTGGATCGAGTTCTCACCTAATGAAGAAGGTAAAGGATTCGAATTTGAAAATGGTATCGTCGGTGGTGTTGTTCCTCGTGAATACATCCCTGCTGTACAAGCTGGTTTAGAAGATGCGTTAGATCGCGGTGTTCTAGCTGGTTATCCACTAGTTGATATTAAAGCAAGATTATTTGATGGATCATACCATGATGTTGACTCCTCTGAAATGGCGTTTAAGATTGCTGCATCAATGGCTCTTAAAAATGCTGCTTCAAAGTGTAAGCCTGTTATCCTAGAGCCTATGATGAGGGTTGAAGTTGTAATCCCTGAAGAGTACCTAGGTGATATTATGGGTCAAATCACTGCACGTCGTGGACGCGTTGAAGGTATGGAAGCGCGTGGTAACGCACAAGTAGTACGTTCACAGGTTCCACTTTCAGAGATGTTTGGTTATGCAACAGCACTTCGTTCAAGCACACAAGGTCGTGGAGTATTCTCTATGCACTTTGATCACTATGAAGAAGTACCAAAATCTGTTTCTGAAGAAATTATCAAAAAAAATAAAGGTGAATAATTGATTTTCACCTTTTAATAAAGTATAACTACTTATGTAACAATGGAAACTGTGAAATTAGGACAACCTATTTACAGTTTCCATATAATATACTTAACTTTTTTAAATTAAAGGAGGATTTTCCTAATGGGTAAAGCTAAATTCGACCGCTCTAAGCCACACGTTAACATTGGTACAATTGGTCACGTTGACCATGGTAAAACAACTTTAACTGCTGCAATCACTTCTGTTCTTGCTAAAACTGGTAAAGCAGAAGCTCGTGCATATGATCAAATCGATGGTGCTCCAGAAGAAAGAGAGCGTGGAATCACAATCTCTACTGCGCACGTTGAGTATGAAACTGACAACCGTCACTATGCACACGTAGACTGCCCAGGACACGCTGACTATGTTAAAAACATGATCACTGGTGCTGCTCAAATGGACGGCGGTATCCTAGTTGTATCTGCAACTGATGGTCCAATGCCACAAACTCGTGAGCACATTCTTCTTTCTCGTCAGGTAGGCGTACCTTACCTTGTTGTATTCATGAACAAGTGTGATATGGTTGATGACGAAGAACTACTTGAATTAGTAGAAATGGAAATCCGTGATCTATTATCTGAATACGATTTCCCTGGCGATGACACTCCAGTTATCAAAGGTTCTGCTCTTAAAGCGTTAGAAGGTGACGCTGCTTGGGAAGAAAAAATTTATGAACTTATGAACGCTGTTGATGAGTGGATTCCACAACCAACTCGTGACACTGACAAGCCTTTCATGATGCCAGTTGAGGATGTTTTCTCAATCACTGGTCGTGGAACTGTTGCTACTGGACGTGTTGAGCGTGGTGTAGTTAAAGTTGGTGACGTTGTTGAAATCGTAGGTTTCACTGAAGAGCCAAAATCTACTACTGTAACTGGTGTAGAAATGTTCCGTAAGCTTCTTGATTTCGCTGAAGCTGGAGACAATATTGGTGCATTACTTCGTGGTGTAGCACGTGAAGAAATCGAGCGTGGCCAAGTTTTGGCTAAGCCGAAATCAATCACTCCACACACAAAGTTCAAAGCACAAGTTTACGTTTTATCAAAAGAAGAAGGTGGACGTCATACTCCATTCTTCACTAACTACCGTCCACAATTCTATTTCCGTACTTCTGATATTACTGGTATCTGTAATCTTCCAGAAGGCGTAGAAATGGTTATGCCTGGTGACCACATCGAAATGACTGTTGAGCTTATCGCTCCAGTTGCGATCGAAGAAGGTACAAAGTTCTCTATCCGTGAAGGCGGACGTACTGTTGGTTCAGGTTCAATCACAACTATCACTGAATAATTTTATTATCAGTTATATAGGAAGCAGCTGGATGACGATCCAGCTGCTTTTTCTATTTGGGATATTTCATTTTTGCTGATTAGTACAACTGTTTTAAAAGTCGATGAAAGACAAATCCGCAGAATATGCAGTGGGATTAGTCCTTCATAGGGGTGATGAAAGACAAATCGGAAGAATTTCCATTGAGGTTAGTCCTTCATAAGGATCTCAATACTATGAGCAACCTCTGTCAATATACATGCATTTATTCTAAATCTTGTTTCTTCTATATATAAGAACAGTTAATATTCAAACAATAAACCGTTATTATAGGTTATTTCTGGAGAATGATAATAACTCTTGAAAATGTATAAACAGGTCGCTATAATAATAAAAGTGTGCTAAACGTAACCAAAAAGAAAATATAAAAAAATGTTGCGTTTGCCTAATCTTTTATGTATAATAGACAATGTTGGTCTTTGACTGCGATGATGTGAAAGGTTGCTGACACACCCGGCCGCTTTGCCATGGCGAGTGTGTGGGAAATTTTCACTGAGAATGTCTATTTTTAAAATAGGCGAATAAAGGAGGGAAAATAATGGCAAAACAAAAGATTCGTATCCGTTTAAAAGCTTATGATCACAGAATCCTTGATCAGTCTGCAGAAAAAATCGTTGAAACAGCAAAGCGTTCAGGTGCAGCCGTTTCTGGTCCGATTCCACTACCGACTGAAAAATCAATCTACACGATTCTTCGTGCGGTGCATAAGTACAAAGATTCTCGTGAACAGTTCGAAATGAGAACACATAAGCGTCTAATCGACATCGTTAACCCAACTCCACAAACTGTTGATGCGTTAATGCGTTTAGACTTACCATCTGGTGTTGATATCGAAATTAAACTTTAGTAAAAATAAATAACCAAAACTGTAGGAGGTGTGACTTAAATGACCAAAGGAATCTTAGGAAGAAAGATTGGTATGACTCAAGTATTTGCAGAAAACGGCAACTTAATTCCAGTTACTGTAGTAGAAGCTGCTCAAAACGTAGTTCTTCAAAAGAAATCAGTTGAAAGCGACGGTTATGAAGCTGTTCAAGTAGGTTTTGAAGATAAGCGTGAAAAGTTAGCTAACAAGCCAGAAAAAGGACATGTTGCTAAAGCAAACACTAATCCTAAGCGCTTCGTTCGCGAATTCCGCGGAGTGGACGTAACAGGATATGAAGTTGGTCAAGAAGTCAAAGTTGATATTTTCGCTGCAGGCGATGTAGTAGATGTAACAGGAATCTCAAAGGGTAAAGGTTTCCAAGGCGTAATCAAACGTCACGGACAATCACGCGGCCCAATGGCTCACGGTTCACGTTATCACCGTCGTCCAGGTTCAATGGGACCTGTTGCTCCAAACCGCGTATTCAAAGGTAAATTATTACCAGGACGTATGGGTGGAGAACAAATTACTGTTCAAAATCTTGAAATTGTTAAGGTAGATGTTGAGCGTAACTTACTATTAATCAAAGGTAACGTTCCAGGACCTAAAAAAGCTTTATTAAAGATTAAAAGTGCGGTAAAAGCGTAATATCTTCATAAGAAAGGAGGAGCAAAAGAATGCCTAAAGTTTCATTATTTAACCAAAACGGATCACAAGTTGGTGAAATCGAACTTAATGAATCAGTATTTGGTATCGAGCCTAACCAACACGTATTATTCGAAGCGATTGTTATGCAAAGAGCTTCTTTACGTCAAGGAACTCATAAAGTAAAAGTTCGTTCTGAGGTACGCGGTGGTGGACGTAAACCATGGCGTCAAAAAGGAACTGGTCGTGCTCGTCAAGGGTCTATCCGTTCTCCACAATGGCGCGGAGGTGGTACTGTTTTCGGTCCTACACCACGCAGCTACAGCTACAAATTACCTAAAAAGGTACGTCGCTTAGCGATTAAATCTGCACTATCTTCTAAAGTGTTAGAAGAGAATGTACTAGTATTAGAAAGCCTTGCTTTCGATGCTCCAAAAACAAAAGATTTCAAAACAGTATTAGGTGGTCTTTCTGTTGAGAAGAAAGCACTTATCGTTACTGCTGACCTTGATGAAAATGTAGCACTTTCTGCTCGTAACATTCCTGGTGTAACAGTTGTAACTGCTGACGGAATCAATGTTCTTGATGTAGTAAATCATGATAAATTAATCATGACGAAAGCTGCAGTTGAAAAAGTAGAGGAGGTGCTTGCATAATGGATGCACGCGATATCATTAAGCGCCCCGTTATCACTGAACGTTCTACTGACCTAATGGCTGAAAAGAAATATACGTTTGAAGTTGATGTGAGAGCTAACAAAACTCAAGTTAAAGATGCGATTGTTGAAATCTTTGGCGTAGAAGTTGAAAAAGTTAACATCATGAACTATAAAGGTAAATTCAAGCGCATGGGTAAATTCGGTGGTTACACTAACAAACGTCGTAAAGCAATTGTAAAACTAACTGCTGATAGCAAAGAAATCGAATTCTTTGAAGCATAATAAAAACTAACAAGAAGAGGAGGGAATAAAATGGCGATTAAAAAGTACAAACCTACCTCTAATGGTCGTCGCGGTATGACAGTTTCTGATTTCGCAGAAATCACAACTAGCACACCAGAAAAATCTCTATTAGCACCTTTAAAGAGAAAAGGCGGCCGTAATAACCAAGGTAAGTTAACTGTTCGTCATCAAGGTGGCGGCCATAAGCGTTCATACCGTATCATTGATTTCAAGCGTAACAAAGATGGCATTCCTGGACGCGTTGCCACTATCGAGTACGATCCAAACCGTTCCGCAAATATTGCATTAATCAACTATGTAGATGGTGAAAAGCGTTATATCCTAGCTCCTAAAAACCTAGTAGTAGGTATGGAAGTTATGTCTGGCCCTGAGGCAGATATTAAAGTAGGTAATGCATTACCATTAGCAAACATCCCTGTTGGTACAGTAGTACACAACATTGAGTTAAAACCAGGTAAGGGTGGCCAATTAGTACGTTCTGCTGGTACATCTGCTCAGGTTTTAGGTAAAGAAGGAAAATACGTACTTGTACGTTTAAATTCTGGTGAGGTTCGTATGATTCTTTCTGAGTGCCGCGCAACAATCGGTCAAGTAGGAAATGAGCAGCACGAACTTATCAACATTGGTAAAGCAGGACGCTCACGCTGGTTAGGCAAACGCCCTACAGTTCGTGGATCTGTTATGAACCCTAACGATCACCCACACGGTGGTGGTGAAGGACGTTCACCAATTGGACGTAAATCACCAATGTCTCCATGGGGTAAACCAACTCTTGGATTCAAAACTCGTAAGAAAAAGAATAAATCCGATAAGTTTATCGTACGTCGTCGTAAAAAATAACGGGATTGAACTACGGTTCAAAGATAGAGCCGTAGAACAATCACGAAGGGAGGTTCATCCATGGGTCGCAGCCTTAAAAAAGGACCATTTGTTGATGATCATTTAATGGTTAAGATCGAAAAGTTAAATGAAACTGAAGGTAAGCAAGTTGTAAAAACTTGGTCACGTCGTTCTACGATCTTCCCACAATTTATTGGCCACACAATCGCTGTTTATGATGGTCGCAAACATGTGCCTGTATATGTTACTGAAGACATGGTAGGACACAAGCTTGGAGAATTTGCTCCAACACGTGCTTACAAAGGCCATGGTAATGATGATAAGAAAACCAGACGTTAAGAGAGGAGGGCATCCAAATGCAAGCTAAAGCTGTTGCAAGAACAGTTCGTATTGCTCCTCGTAAAGCACGTTTAGTCGTAGATTTAATTCGAGGAAAGCAAGTTGGTGAAGCGGTGTCGATTTTAAATCACACTCCAAAGTTTGCTTCTCCAATCGTTGAAAAAGTATTGAAATCCGCTATGGCAAATGCCGAGCACAATTATGAAATGGACGTTAATAGCTTGGTAGTAACACAAGCTTTTGTAGACGAAGGACCAACGTTGAAACGTTTCCGTCCTCGCGCAATGGGCCGTGCAAGCCAGATCAACAAACGCACTAGCCACATCACAATCGTTCTATCAGAAAAGAAGGAGGGATAACCTGTGGGTCAAAAAGTAAATCCAGTCGGTTTGCGTATCGGAATCATCAAAGATTGGGAATCTAAATGGTACGCTGGTAAAGACTTCGCTGATCTTTTACACGAAGACCTTAAAATTCGTGAGTACATCACGAAGCGTTTGAAGGATGCTTCTGTTTCTAAAGTTGAAATCGAACGTGCGGCAAACCGTGTGAATGTAACAGTTCATACTGCTAAGCCTGGTATGGTTATCGGTAAAGGCGGTACTGAAGTTGAAGCACTTCGTAAAGCTCTAAATCAATTAACTGGCAAACGTGTTCACATCAACATTCTTGAAATCAAGAGAGCTGACCTTGATGCGAAACTAGTTGCTGAAAATATTGCTCGTCAATTAGAAAATCGTGTATCTTTCCGTCGTGCACAAAAGCAATCAATTCAACGTGCTATGCGTGCAGGCGCTAAAGGTATTAAAACAATGGTATCAGGTCGTCTTGGCGGCGCAGATATTGCTCGTTCAGAACAATATAGCGAAGGAACTGTTCCACTTCATACACTTCGCGCTGATATCGACTATGCTCATGCTGAAGCAGATACTACTTATGGTAAGCTTGGCGTAAAAGTATGGATCTATAAGGGAGAAGTCCTTCCTACTAAGAAGAAATCTGCGGAAGGAGGCAAATAATATGTTATTGCCAAAACGCGTTAAATATCGCCGTCAACACCGTGGGAAAATGCGTGGTAACGCTAAAGGTGGCACTGAAGTAACATTCGGTGAATTCGGCTTACAAGCAACTGAAGCTTCTTGGATCACTAATCGCCAAATCGAAGCCGCACGTATTGCAATGACTCGTTACATGAAACGTGGCGGTAAAGTTTGGATTAAAATCTTCCCTCACAAGCCTTATACTGCAAAACCTCTAGAGGTGCGGATGGGTTCCGGTAAAGGGGCACCTGAAGGCTGGGTAGCTGTTGTTAAGCCTGGTAAAGTAATGTTTGAAATTGCTGGTGTTTCTGAAGAAGTAGCACGTGAAGCACTTCGTCTTGCTATGCACAAACTTCCTGTTAAATGTAAGTTTGTAAAACGTGAAGAAATTGGTGGTGAATCAAATGAGAGCTAATGAAATTAAAGACCTTACCACTGCCGAAATTGAACAAAAAGTTAAATCTTTAAAAGAAGAGCTTTTCAACCTTCGCTTCCAATTAGCGACTGGACAACTTGAAAATACAGCTCGCATTCGTGAAGTACGCAAAGCGATTGCTCGCATGAAAACTGTGATTCGTGAAAGAGAAATCAGCGTTAACAAGTAATATTTGAGAGGAGGTTCACAGAATGAGTGAACGTAATCAGCGCAAAGTTTACACTGGACGCGTGGTTTCTGACAAAATGGATAAAACCATTACTGTATTAGTCGAAACTTACAAAAAGCATCCTCTTTACGGTAAACGCGTTAAGTACTCTAAAAAGTTTAAAGCTCATGATGAGCAAAATGAAGCAAAAATCGGCGATATCGTACGTATCATGGAAACTCGTCCGCTTTCAGCTACTAAACGCTTCCGTTTAGTTGAAGTTACAGAAAAAGCAGTTATTATTTAATTGTTCGGATTAAAGCTCTATTCCGAAGGGAGGTTACACACATGATTCAACAAGAATCACGTTTAAAAGTTGCTGATAACTCTGGTGCTCGTGAGGTACTTACCATTAAAGTTCTTGGTGGTTCTGGCCGTAAAACAGCGGGTATCGGTGATGTTATCGTATGTACAGTGAAACAAGCAACACCTGGTGGCGTTGTTAAAAAGGGTGACGTTGTTAAAGCCGTTATCGTTCGTACGAAAAGCGGTGCTCGTCGACCTGATGGATCATACATTCGTTTCGATGAAAACGCATGTGTAATTATCAAGGATGATAAGAGCCCACGTGGAACTCGTATCTTCGGACCAGTTGCTCGTGAACTTCGCGATAACAACTTTATGAAAATCGTTTCCTTGGCTCCAGAAGTACTATAATTTAAATTCAATTGCCTTTAAGGAGGTGCTTACGAATGCATGTTAAAAAGGGTGACAAAGTAAGAGTTATCTCCGGTAAGGATAAAGGCAAAACAGGAGTAATCCTAGCAGCCTATCCTAAAGATAGCCGTGTACTAGTAGAAGGTGTTAACATCGTGAAAAAACACGCTAAACCTTCTCAAGTGAATCCACAAGGCGGAATTTTGAGCTTTGAGGCACCAATTCATGTATCAAACGTTATGCCTATCGACCCTAAATCTGGTAACCCAACTCGTGTAGGTTACTCAACGGTTGATGGTAAAAAAGTACGCGTAGCAAAATCCGGTGAAGTATTAGATAAATAGTCTAAATTTTAGAAGGGAGGTACAATAAGTGAACCGCCTAAAAGAAAAATTTGTAAAAGAAGTTACTCCTGCTCTTATGAGCAAGTTCAACTATAAATCAGTAATGCAAGTTCCTCAACTTGATAAAATTGTTATTAACATGGGTGTTGGTGACGCAGTAGCAAATGCTAAAGCTTTAGACAATGCTGTTGAAGAACTAGCTATTATTACAGGACAAAAGCCTGTAGTAACTCGTGCTAAGAAATCAATCGCTGGCTTCCGTCTTCGTGAAGGTATGCCAATTGGTGCAAAAGTTACACTTCGCGGTGAGCGTATGTACGAATTCTTGGATAAATTAGTTGCTGTTTCTTTACCTCGTGTTCGTGACTTCCGTGGTGTTTCTAAGAAATCATTCGATGGTCGCGGTAACTATACTTTGGGTGTTAAAGAACAATTAATCTTTCCTGAAATTGATTACGATAAAGTAAGCAAAGTTCGTGGTATGGATATCGTTATCGTAACGACAGCTAACACTGATGAAGAAGCACGTGAACTGTTAACTCAATTTGGAATGCCATTCCAAAAGTAATCGTTAAATAATGGAGGCGAAAACGTGGCTAAAAAGTCAATGATTGCGAAACAAAAGCGCACGCCTAAATATGCAGTACAAGAGTATACACGCTGCGAACGTTGTGGCCGTCCACACTCTGTATACCGTAAATTTAAGCTTTGTCGTATTTGTTTCCGCGAATTAGCGTACAAAGGACAAATTCCTGGTGTTAAAAAAGCCAGCTGGTAAAACCCAATTCTGGGAAGGAGGTAAAAATAATGGTCATGACAGATCCAATTGCTGATTTGCTTACTCGCATTCGTAATGCGAATATGGTGCGTCACGAAAAGTTAGAAGTGCCTGCTTCTAATATTAAAAAAGAAATCGCTGAAATCTTAAAGCGTGAAGGTTTCGTTCGTGATGTCGAATTTATCGAAGACAATAAACAAGGTATCATCCGTATCTTCTTAAAGTACGGTTCAAATAACGAACGTGTTATCACTGGTCTTAAGCGCATAAGCAAGCCTGGACTTAGAGTTTATGCAAAATCTACTGAGGTGCCACGTGTTCTTAACGGACTTGGTATCGCACTAGTATCAACTTCAAATGGTGTTATAACTGATAAAGAAGCTCGTGCTAAACAAATTGGCGGAGAAGTTTTAGCTTACGTTTGGTAATATAGTTTCTGAATGAATGGAGGTGCACTAAATGTCTCGCGTAGGAAAAAAACCTATTGAAATCCCTACAGGTGTTACGGTTACTTTAAATAATAGTACCGTTACTGTTAAAGGACCAAAAGGCGAACTTACTCGCTCTTTTAGCCCAGATATTGATATTAAAGTTGAAGAAAACCTTATTACGATCACTCGTCCATCGGACGTGAAAGAACACCGCGCATTGCACGGAACTACTCGTGCGGTAATCGCGAACATGGTCGAAGGTGTTTCCAAAGGCTTCGAAAGAAAATTAGAATTAATCGGGGTTGGATACCGTGCTCAAAAGCAAGGTAACAAGCTTGTATTAAACGTTGGATATTCTCATCCGGTTGAAATTGAACCAGAAACAGGCCTTGAAATCGAAGTACCGGCTAATACAAAGATTACTATTAAAGGTACTGACAAAGAACGTGTTGGTGCATTAGCAGCCAATATTCGTCAAGTTCGTCCTCCAGAGCCTTATAAAGGTAAAGGAATTCGTTACGAAGGCGAATTTGTTCGTCGTAAAGAAGGTAAAACTGGTAAGTAATGCCGCATAGGTAAACGAAAGGAGTGACGTAAATGATTACGAAGCTTGACAAAAATGCTAGTCGCAAGAAGAGACATGCTCGTGTTCGTGCGAAACTTAGCGGTACTGCTGCTCGTCCACGTCTAAATGTTTTTCGTTCTAACAAGCATCTTTATGCTCAATTAATCGATGATATGAGTGGAACTACATTAGCAAGTGCTTCTACTATGGAAAAAGATCTTAACCTTGAATCTACAAGCAATGTTGAAGCAGCTAAGTTGGTCGGAGAATTAGTCGCTAAACGTGCGGTAGAAAAGGGTATCACTGCTGTTGTCTTTGACCGTGGAGGATACCTTTATCATGGACGTATCCAAGCACTAGCTGATGCAGCCCGTGAAAACGGCTTACAATTTTAATAGACAAAGGAGGGACACATAAATGATACGTCGTATTGATCCAAACAAACTTGAACTAGAAGAACGCGTTGTAACGGTTAACCGTGTAGCGAAAGTTGTTAAGGGTGGTCGTCGTTTTCGCTTCACTGCTCTAGTAGTAGTTGGGGATAAAAACGGTCATGTTGGTTTCGGTACTGGTAAAGCTCAAGAAGTACCAGATGCGATTCGTAAAGCAATCGAAGACGCGAAGAAGAACTTAATCGAAGTGCCAATGGTTGGAACTACTGTTCCTCACCAAGTTATTGGACGTTTTGGTGCTGGTGAAATTCTTCTAAAGCCTGCTTCAGAAGGTACAGGAGTTATCGCTGGCGGTCCAGTCCGTGCTGTTCTAGAATTAGGCGGGGTAGGAGATATCCTATCTAAATCTTTAGGAACCAACACTCCAATTAATATGGTACGTGCAACGATCGATGGCTTAAAACAATTAAAACGCGCTGAAGACGTAGCCAAGTTACGTGGTAAATCAGTAGAAGAACTACTAGGGTAAGGAGGGAAATCAAATGGCAAACAAACTATTAATTACCCTCAACCGCAGCGTAATTGGTCGCCCTGAAGACCAACGCGCGACAGTTACTGCTCTAGGTTTACGTAAATTAAATCAAACAGTTGAGCACCAAGATAATGCTGCAATCCGCGGTATGATTACAAAAGTTGCTCACCTTGTAACAGTAAAAGAACAATAATTGATTGTTTTCTTTCATAAGGAGGTGCCAATATGAAACTTCATGAACTAAAACCTGCTGAGGGTTCTCGTAAAGAACGTAAACGTTTAGGACGCGGTATCGGATCTGGTCAAGGTAAGACTGCTGGTAAAGGTCATAAAGGTCAAAATGCTCGTTCCGGCGGCGGTGTCCGTCTTGGTTTCGAGGGTGGTCAAACACCTTTATTCCGTCGTTTACCAAAACGTGGTTTTACTAATATCAACCGTAAAGATTACGCAATTGTAAACCTTGATGTTCTTAATCAGTTTGAAGAGGGTACAGAAGTTACTCCAGAACTTCTAATTGAAACTGGTCTTGTTAAGAACGAAAAAGCAGGAATTAAGATTCTTGCAAAAGGGAACGTAGAGAAAAAACTTACAGTTAAAGCTCATAAATTCTCCTCTACCGCCAAAGAAGCAATTGAAGCTGTAGGTGGAACTACTGAGGTGATCTAATGTTCCAGACAATCTCCAATTTTATGCGCGTGGCTGAAATTAGAAGAAAAATTATTTTTACTCTTTTAATGTTAATCGTATTTCGACTAGGCAGTTTTATTCCTGTTCCGAATGTAAATGCTGAAATTTTGGCAGCACAAGATAAATTAAGTGTCTTTGGGATCTTAAATACCTTTGGTGGTGGAGCGTTGCAAAACTTCTCCATCCTTGCTATGGGTATTACGCCTTACATCACTGCTTCCATTATTATTCAGCTTTTACAAATGGATGTAGTTCCGAAATTTACGGAATGGTCAAAGCAAGGGGATACTGGACGTCGTAAGTTAGCTCAGTTTACACGATATTTCACGATTGTGCTTGGCTTTATTCAAGCTTTAGGTATGTCTTATGGCTTTAATAATATGGCGAACGGTCAGTTGATTAATAATCCTGGAATTGGTACTTATTTATTAATAGCAGTTGTTTTAACTGCTGGTACTGCATTTCTGATGTGGCTAGGTGAGCAAATTACTGAAAAGGGTGTTGGAAATGGTATTTCCATTATCATCTTTGCTGGTATCGTTGCAAGTATTCCTAATACAGTAAATCAGATTTATGTACAGCAGTTTGAAAATGCTGGTGAGCAATTATTCCTCCGTATTGTTACGGTTGTTTTAATTCTTTTAGCTGTAATTGCAATAGTGGTAGGTACTATTTTCATTCAACAAGCAACAAGAAAAATTCCAATACAGTATGCGAAACAAAGAGCTATTAACGGACGTAATGCAGGGGCGCAGCAATCCACTCATATGCCGTTAAAAGTGAATGCAGCTGGTGTTATCCCTGTAATCTTTGCAGTTTCCTTCATTGTAACTCCTAGAACAGTTGCTTCATTTTTTCCAACTAATGATGTAACCCTATGGATTACAAGAGTTTTTGATTATTCCCATCCTATTGGAATGACATTATATGCTGCTCTGATTATCGCTTTCACGTATTTTTATGCTTTTATTCAGGTTAACCCTGAACAAGCGGCAGAAAACTTACAGAAGCAAAGCGGTTATATCCCTGGTATAAGACCAGGCAGGAGTACACAGGAATACTTAACACGGGTACTATATCGTTTAACATTTGTGGGTGCTATTTTCTTAACAGTAATTGCGATTCTGCCGATTATTTTTGTTAATGTGGCGAATTTACCGCAATCAGCTCAAATTGGGGGAACAAGCTTGCTTATCGTCGTCGGTGTTGCACTTGATACGATGAAACAACTTGAAGCGCAGCTCGTTAAACGTCATTATAAAGGCTTTATTAAATAAATGGTTTCGGGGACTTATGTTCCCTAAACCAATAAATAGCACGAGGGGGAACACGTGTGAATTTAGTATTAATGGGGCTTCCGGGTGCTGGAAAAGGTACTCAAGCCGAACAAATCGTCGAACAATACGGCATCCCTCATATCTCTACTGGAGATATGTTCCGTGCAGCGATGAAAGAAGGAACAGAACTAGGTTTAGAAGCTAAGTCTTTCATGGACAAAGGCGAACTTGTTCCTGATGAAGTAACAATCGGCATTGTTCGTGAACGTTTAAGTAAAGATGATTGTAAAAACG
Organism: Neobacillus niacini; assembly: GCF_030817595.1. GTDB lineage: Bacteria > Bacillota > Bacilli > Bacillales > Cytobacillaceae > Neobacillus > Neobacillus niacini_G. The sequence goes on along the minus strand of NZ_JAUSZN010000001.1, from coordinate 4,196,525 downwards.
GCTTTTTACTTGATGGCTTTCCTAGAACGGTACCTCAAGCAGAAGCATTAGAAAACTTATTATCTGATTTAGATAAAAAGATAGATTATGTAATCAACATTAATGTTGATAAAAGTATTTTAATGGATCGTTTGACTGGCCGTCGTATCTGTAAAGAGTGCGGGTCAACATATCATTTAGTATTTAACCCTCCTGCAAAAGAGGGAACTTGCGACAAATGTGGCGGGGAGCTCTACCAAAGAGCAGATGATAATGCTGAAACCGTTCAAAACCGTTTAGACGTGAATATCAAACAACAAGAACCATTACTTACTTTCTACGAAACAAAAGGTTACCTGCGCACAATTGATGGTCAGCAGGACATTACTAAAGTATTTGCTGCTATCCAGCAATTGGTTAAGGACCTACGTTAATGGCCATTAGTTTAAGCGGACAGTCGACTCTCGAACATCTCTTCAATATGCTTCAAAAGTATGTGGATGTAAATGGCTTTTCTATTGTACGGAGTATGTAGGACCGAGAGTTGGGCAAGACTTACATGTGGAATTAACTTTCCAAAAAATGTAGAATTTACTTGCGGACAGAAAACAAACGTTATGTTAAAATTATAAGGTTGCTATTGTACGAATGAAAAGAATTTGCTATGCATTTTCGAACATAATAGTTGATTTGAGAAGGGAGACGAATTAATGGCCAAAGATGATGTAATTGAAATTGAAGGTAAAGTACTTGAAACTTTGCCAAATGCAATGTTTAAGGTAGAATTAGAAAATGGTCATACCGTGCTAGCTCATGTTTCTGGTAAAATCCGAATGCACTTCATTCGCATCCTTCCGGGTGACAAAGTTACTGTCGAGCTTTCTCCATATGACTTAACACGCGGAAGAATTACTTACCGCTTTAAATAATTGCTTGCACTCCGTATTACTAAGGAGGTTAGGATAATGAAAGTAAGACCATCTGTTAAACCGATCTGCGAAAAGTGCAAAGTTATCCGTAGACGCGGTAAAGTCATGGTTATCTGTGAAAACCCTAAACATAAACAAAAACAAGGTTAATCTTGAAGGAGGTGCGCTCATTTATGGCACGTATTGCTGGTGTAGATATTCCACGTGAAAAACGTGTAGTTATCTCTTTAACTTACATTTATGGTATTGGTAAAAATACTGCACAAAAAGTATTAGCAGAAGCTGGCGTTTCTGAAGATACTCGAGTGCGTGATTTAACTGAAGACGAACTAAACAAAATCCGTGATATCATCGACAAATTAAAAGTTGAAGGTGACCTTCGCCGTGAAATTTCTCTTAACATTAAGCGTTTAATGGAGATTGGCTGCTACCGCGGATTACGTCATCGTCGTGGTTTACCGGTTCGTGGACAAAACACGAAAAACAACGCTCGTACACGCAAAGGTCCTCGTAAGACTGTTGCGAACAAGAAGAAGTAATCGGCAAAGGAGGTTATTTAAATGGCACGTAAAACTAATACACGTAAACGTCGTGTTAAAAAGAATATTGAATCAGGGATTGCACATATCCGTTCAACATTTAACAATACTATCGTAACAATTACTGATGTACATGGTAATGCAATTTCTTGGTCAAGTGCTGGTGCGCTTGGATTTAGAGGTTCTCGTAAATCTACTCCATTCGCAGCACAAATGGCTGCTGAAACTGCTGCTAAGACATCTATCGAACACGGTATGAAAACTCTTGAAGTTACAGTTAAAGGACCTGGTGCAGGTCGTGAGGCTGCTATTCGTGCATTGCAAGCTGCAGGTCTTGAAGTAACAGCTATTAAAGACGTTACTCCAGTTCCTCATAACGGATGCCGTCCACCAAAACGCCGTCGTGTTTAATTTTTCTGTATAGAATTTGTATCCTGCGTCTATAATGGGATATGATACTGATTTTTTTCACTATAACAGAAAAATTATTCCAGTTGTTGTGCACAAAACGGGAACGTATACATGGGGGAATTTCGATTAGCTTTTTAAACTAGTCGAGGTTTTCGACGTTTTGAAGGAGGGTTATTTGATGATCGAAATAGAAAAACCAAAAATCGAAACGGTTGAGATCAACGATGATGCCAAGTACGGGAAGTTCGTCGTAGAACCACTTGAGCGTGGATATGGTACCACTTTGGGTAACTCCTTACGTCGTATCCTATTATCTTCACTCCCAGGTGCCGCTGTTACATCGATTCAGGTCGATGGGGTACTTCATGAGTTCTCAACAATTGAAGGCGTCGTAGAGGATGTAACATCCATCATTTTAAACATTAAAAAATTAGCTTTAAAAATCTATTCTGATGAAGAAAAAACTCTTGAAATTGATGTTCAAGGTGAAGGACCAGTAAAGGCTGGAAACATTACTCATGATAGTGATGTTGAAATCTTAAATCCTGACCTTCATATTGCTACACTAGCTTCAAGTGGTCACCTTCGCATGCGTTTAACAGCTAAGCGTGGACGTGGTTACACTCCAGCTGAGCAAAATAAGCGTGAAGATCAGCCAATTGGTGTAATACCAATCGATTCTATTTTCACTCCTGTTTCTCGTGTGTCTTATCAGATAGAAAATACTCGTGTGGGTCAAATGACAAACTATGATAAGCTAACGCTTGATGTTTGGACAGATGGTAGCACAGGGCCTAAAGAAGCTATTGCTCTTGGTTCAAAGATTTTAACCGAGCATTTAAACATTTTCGTTGGTTTAACTGACGAAGCACAAAATGCTGAGATTATGATCGAAAAAGAAGAGGATCAAAAAGAAAAAGTCCTTGAAATGACGATCGAAGAACTGGATTTATCCGTTCGTTCATATAACTGCTTAAAGCGTGCCGGAATCAATACTGTTCAGGAACTAGCTAATAAAACTGAAGAAGATATGATGAAAGTACGTAACTTAGGCCGTAAATCACTTGAAGAAGTGAAGGCAAAACTAGAAGAGCTTGGATTAGGCTTACGTAAGGATGACTAATTAGTCTGTTTTATTACTAACTAATCCGTTTAATGACTTCAACAAAGGAGGGAACCCTTCATGGCATACAGAAAGTTAGGACGCACAAGCGCACAGCGTAAAGCTATGCTTCGTGATTTAACTACAGATTTAATTATCAATGAGCGCATTGAGACAACAGAAACTCGCGCGAAGGAACTTCGTGGTACTGTTGAGAAAATGATCACTCTAGGTAAACGTGGTGACTTACATGCTCGCCGTCAAGCTGCTTCTTACGTACGTAACGAAGTTGCTGATGCTGAAAAAGGTACAGATGCACTACAAAAACTTTTCACTGATATCGCTCCACGTTATTCAGAGCGCCAAGGTGGATACACTCGTATTATGAAACTTGGACCACGCCGCGGCGATGGTGCACCAATGGTAATTATCGAGTTAGTTTAATACCGAAAAAACAGACAACAAGGGCGCTGGACAGTTTAGTTACAAACTTGTTCTTGAGCCCTTTTTCTGTATAAACTTAATATTTCTTTTATGAACCAAGCCAAAAAGAGTGTTATGATGAGCGTGACCCTATGTTCTTAGGGCATGTTGGGAGAAGAATACTTTCTCCTTGGAAAGATGAATGAAAGCCTTTTATTTTTCTTTTTCGCGTCTCGTCTAGCTCATGCACCTCCTCCCATTTCTTTTTAGAAATCCCGTTTATGCGGCAGAATTTATTCGTAATTCTGCCAGAGGGGCGAGGTGCAGGCTTTTTTTGTATTCTTCGAAGCTGGCATAGAAAAGTATGAATAGGTGAGTTGAGAGGAGAAGTTTTATGAGGGAGTCAATTGTTTCTTTAAAGAATGTGTCTTTTCAATATGAGAACCAACCCAGCTATGCTCTCCATGATGTAAGCTTTGACATCCATGAAGGTGAATGGTTAGCCATTGTCGGTCATAATGGATCAGGTAAATCAACGATGGCAAAGCTATTAAATGGCTTACAATTTCCACAGAATGGCGAAATTTTCGTTTGTGGGATTAAATTAACGGAAGAGTCCATCTGGGAGATAAGAAAAAAATTAGGAATGGTCTTTCAAAATCCTGATAATCAGTTTGTTGGTACAACTGTGCAGGATGATGTGGCTTTTGGTTTAGAAAACCATGGAATCCCAAGGGATGATATGATCTTAAGGGTTGAAGATTCTTTAAAGAAAGTCAAAATGGACCATTTTCTTAATCAAGAGCCGCACCATCTATCCGGTGGGCAAAAGCAACGGGTTGCGATAGCTGGCGTTCTTGCTTTGAGACCATCAATCATTATCCTAGATGAGGCTACATCGATGCTTGATCCAAAAGGGAGAGGCGAAGTCTTAGAAACCGTACGAGCTTTAAAGGAAGAGAAGTCCCTTACTGTCATCTCCATTACACATGATTTAGAAGAAGCAGCTAAAGCTGATAGAATTATTGTGATGAATCAAGGTCAAGTATATCGTGAGGGCAGTCCAGAGGATATATTTTCAATGGATGATGAATTGATTCATCTTGGGCTTGATATACCTTTTTCTATCAAAATGAGTAATGCATTCCGGGAAAAAGGGATTGACCTATCGAAGCACTATTTATCGGAAGAAGAGTTGGTGAATGAGCTATGGACATTTCGCTCCAAAGTATAGAGTACCGTTATCAGGCGAACACTCCTTTTGAACGTTTAGCCATTAAAGATGTGTCTATTGAAATCCCAACAGGAACATATATGGCGTTAATAGGCCATACTGGTTCTGGAAAGTCTACCGTTTTACAGCATTTAAATGCCCTGCTGCTTCCGACCGAAGGAACCGTCGTGATTGGAAACCATGAAGTCAAAGCCAAGCAGAAAAATAAGAATTTAAGACAGATTAGACAAAAGGTTGGGATTGTCTTTCAATTTCCAGAGCATCAATTATTTGAGGAAACCGTTGAAAAAGATATTATTTTTGGCCCTATGAATTTTGGTGTTTCAGAGGCAGAAGCAAAAGAAAGGGCTCGGCTTGCTTTACAACAAGTTGGATTGTCCGAGGAGATATTAGAAAAGTCTCCATTTGATTTGTCTGGCGGTCAGATGCGTCGCGTTGCTATTGCAGGTGTTCTTGCTATGGAGCCCGACTGTCTCGTTCTAGATGAACCGACAGCTGGTTTAGATCCTCGTGGTCGTAAAGAGATTATGGATATGTTTTATTCACTTCATAAAGAGAGAAACCTGTCTACCATACTGGTAACACATAGTATGGAGGATGCTGCTAAGTACGCTGACCAAATTGTTATTATGCAGCAAGGACATGTTGTAAAACAAGGAACACCTATTGAAATCTTTTCGTCCGTTTCTGAGCTGGTTGAAATGGGTCTAGATGTACCAGAAGTTGTCCGTTTTCAACTAAGTCTAGAAGAAAAGCTTGGTGTTAAACTAGGAGCCACCTATCTTTCAATTGAGGAGCTTTCTACTGCAGTTACAGAATTGTTAAGAGGTGCACCAGTATGATGGAAAAAATGATCATTGGGAGATATGTTCCCGCAGAAAGTCTAGTTCATCGAATGGACCCTCGGTCAAAGCTTATTATCATTTTCTTATTCGTATGTGTCATCTTTCTTGCAAATAACTTTTTTACCTATGCACTAATTGGGATTTATACTTTTTTAATGCTCGGTTTATCTCGAATTCCCTTTCGTTTTTTATATGCGGGTTTAAAACCAGTTCTCTGGTTAGTGTTGTTTACTTTACTCTTACAAGTGTTCTTTACAAAAGAAGGAAGTTTATTGTATGAGTTTGGTCCAATTAAGATTTATGAAGAAGGAGTCAGACAGGGGATTTTTATTTCGATGAGATTCTTTTTCTTAATCTTGATGACTAGTTTGCTTACATTGACGACAACGCCAATAGAAATAACGGATGGGCTGGAAACTCTTCTAAATCCATTGAAAAAAGTTCGTTTTCCGGTACATGAAATGGCCCTCATGATGTCTATATCACTACGGTTTATTCCAACCCTAATGCAAGAAACTGACAAGATTATGAAGGCACAAATCGCTCGAGGAGTGGAGTTTTCAAGCGGTCCAGTGAAAGAAAGAATTAAAGCTGTCATTCCTTTACTAATTCCCCTTTTTGTTAGCTCTTTTAAGCGTGCTGAGGAGCTTGCTATTGCCATGGAAGCTAGAGGGTACCGTGGAGGCGAAGGAAGGACAAAATACCGTCTGCTGAGTTGGAAACTTGCTGACACACTGCAACTTTTGATTCTTGCTATTCTTACGATATTATTAATCCTATTACGTTCATAATGGAGCTTAAAATGAATCGCTATAAATGCATTATTTCCTACGATGGTTCTGGATTCTCCGGATATCAGGTTCAACCAAATAAACGAACCGTTCAAAGTCAAATAGAAGCTGTCCTGGCTAAAATTCATAAGGGCAGCCATGTGAAAATTGCTGCTTCCGGAAGAACGGATGCCGGAGTCCATGCAAAAGGTCAGGTGATTCATTTTGATTCGCCATTGTCCCTTCCTGCAGAAAAGTGGGAATTAGCCATAAATTCTATGTTGCCTGAGGATATATCTGTTACTTCTGTGGAAAAAGCGGATTCTACCTTTCATGCAAGGTTTGATGCCAGCGGGAAAGAATACCGTTATTTTCTATATCAATCCAAGAAAAGGGACCCATTTCAACGGAATTATGCTTTTCATTACCCTTTTCCTTTAAATCTAGCTGTGATGAGAGAAGCATCTATTTATTTGCTGGGAACACATGACTTTTCTAGTTTTTGTTCTGCAAGAACTGAAGTAGAGGATAAGGTTAGAACGATTGAGACTATTGAAATATTACAAGACGGGGAACGCATTAGCTTTCGGTTCATAGGAAATGGATTTTTATATAATATGGTTCGAATTTTAGTAGGAACGTTAATTGAGGTTGGTTCTGGGAAGCGACAGCCAGAGGAAATAGTGGAGATTCTAGAAAAAAAGGATCGCCGTTATGCTGGGAAAACCGCACCAGGACAAGGTTTGTATCTTTGGAAGGTATTTTATTAAAATAAAAAAAGTAAACAACTCATCCTAGTGTAACATTTTCTTGACTTTTAGCTCTAAAGAATTTATTATATTATATGGTTGTGTTTTTAATCCCACGATAAAGCCCCGGAAAGTCTTCATCGTGATTGAAAATATATGAACTTAAAAATTGACGCACAATGACGTTACCGTTTTTTCCCGGAACAGAACGAACGATAACGGCTTATGATGGTGCGAAAAAATAATCTTTATGGATTTAAATTAGGAGGGAATTTCATGCGTACAACGTTTATGGCTAACGCCAACAATATCGAGCGTAAATGGTACGTGATTGATGCTGAAGGCAAAACTCTTGGACGTCTTGCTTCTGAAGTAGCAGCAATCTTACGTGGTAAAAATAAACCAACTTTTACACCACATGTTGACACTGGTGATCATGTTATCATTCTTAACGCTTCTAAAGTTGAATTAACTGGTAAGAAATTAACTGACAAGATCTACTACCGTCACACTATGCATCCAGGTGGTTTAAAAACTAGAACTGCTCTTGAAATGCGTACGAACTATGCTGAGAAAATGATCGAGCTTGCTGTTAAAGGTATGCTTCCAAAGAATTCTCTTGGCCGTCAAACATTCAAAAAATTACACGTATATGCTGGCAGCGAACATCCGCACCAAGCACAACAACCTGAAGTTTACGAACTTCGCGGTTAATAAAGAGGGAGGGAATTAACTTGGCACAAGTTCAATATATTGGTACTGGTCGTCGTAAGAGCTCTGTCGCACGCGTGCGCTTAGTTCCAGGTACAGGTAAAATTACAATTAACGGACGTGACATCGAAGAATATATCCCATTTGCAGCTTTACGTATGGTTGTAAACCAACCATTAGTTGCTACTGAAACAACAGGTAGCTACGATGTTCTTGTAAACGTAAGCGGCGGTGGATATACAGGTCAAGCGGGCGCAATCCGTCATGGTATTGCTCGCGCATTACTTACAGTTGATCCTGAATATCGTCCAACATTAAAGCGTGCAGGACTATTAACACGTGACCCACGTATGAAAGAACGTAAGAAATACGGACTTAAAGGCGCTCGTCGTGCACCTCAGTTCTCAAAGCGTTAATCTTCAATTTTCAAAGGCTCTCAACCAATTTGGTTGGGGGTCTTTTTTATGCTTGGTTTTTCATAGTGAAGAGACAGTTGAAAGTTGAAGGACAAATCTTAAGAATGCTTCAGATGATTTGTCCTTAAAAGCCAGGCTGAAGGACAAAACTGAAGAAGCGGCAGGGAGATTTGTCCTTAAGAGCCAGGCTGAAGGACAAAACTGAAGAAGCGGCAGGGAGATTTGTCCTTAAGAGGCAGGATGAAGGACAGATCTCAGGAAGCCGCCGGAGGATTTGTCCTTAAGAAGCAGGATGAAGGACAAAACTCAGGAAGCGGCAGTGAGATTTGTCCTTAAGAGGCAGGCTGAAGGACAAAACTGAAGAAGCGGCAGGGAGATTTGTCCTTAAGAAGTCAAGTCCTGAATATTGTGTAAAATCAAAAGCAATTGTTTTCAACTTCACTTTTGTTGATTATCTATCCAAACCCTTTCATTTTTTTTTGACGAAACTTCCATGGTTTTTTATCTACATATCCGGGGAGGGCTGTCAAAGGCTCTTCACTTTGACAGCCCTTCCTGGATATGTGATCATTCCATGATGGAAGTGGAGGCGAAAAATAAAAGTTTAATTAGTTATTAAGTAATGTCTTTCTTTTGGAGTAGACCTCCTGGTATTGCATGAGAACAGCACCTACCAATCGAAAGGCAGATTGAGTATTGGGAAAGATACGAATAACTTTCTCCCTTCTACGGACTTCTTGGTTTAAGCGTTCAAGTGAATTTGTACTTCGTATATGAGGGTGCATCTTCTCAGGAAAGTTTAGGTATTGAATGGCATCTTCGAAGCCTTCATCTAAAGTTTCCAAGGCTTTGGCATATTTAGCTTCATCCCCAAACTGGTTCATTAATTCATTCTTAAATCTACGGATATCCTCAATCGTAACAGCTTCAAAGACACGTTTAATCATGGAGCGTATCTCTACGGAATCTTTCTTGGAGAGCTTCCCTATTATGTTGCGTTTAAAATGTACCGTGCATCTTTGCCATGTAGTACCAATAAAATCGCGCTGTATTGCCTTTTGTAGCCCTAGATGAGCATCTGAGATGACCAGTTTGGGGGATTGAAGCCCACGGGATTTAAGCTGTTGGAAGAAACGACTCCAACTCTCGAAGTCTTCTGCATGATCCACACTAAGCCCAAGGATTTCACGTGTATTCTTCTCAGTAATGGCAGTCGCAATGTACACGGCTTTTGAGATAACCCGGTTGTGTTCCCGGACCTTAATATACATGGCATCCACAAAAACATAAGGATAATACATGACATTCAAAGGGCGTTTGTTCCAATCATTAATAATGGGGTCAAGCTTTTGGGTAAGGGAAGACACAAATGATTTCGATATATTTTCCCCACAGAGCTGCTCGACTATATGCGTGACTTTCCGAGTTGAAACACCGTTAATCACCATTTCTAGCATGGAGAGGACCAGGGCTTGGTCACAGCGAGCATACTTTTCGAAGACGGAAGTGGAAAACTCACCATTTCTGGTCCTTGGGACCTTTAGCTTTAGTTTGCCAATACCTAGGATCAATTCACGTTCATAGTAGCCATTTCGGTAGTCTCGGCGATCTGGAGACCGTTCATAAGCAGCCGCACGTAAATAATCGTCTCTCTCGTTTTCCATGACTTCATTAAGGACTAAGACAATCGCTGATTTAATCACCATATCTAGATTAGAATTGATAACGGATTCTTTTAAAAGGTCTAAATCTAGGTTAAACTGTAAGTGAGTCATTTTAATTCCTCTTTTCATTGTTTATCGTCGCTGAAAACAGTGTTGCCAAGAGTGAATAAAATGACTCTTTCTTTTTACACAATTATATGGACTTAATCTCCTTAAGAGGCAGGATGAAGGACAAAACTAAGGAAGCCGCCGGAGGATTTGTCCTTAAGAAGCAGGCTGAAGGACAGATCTCAGGAAGCCGCCGGAGGATTTGTCTTTAAGAACAGGATGAAGGACAAAACTCAAAATGCTCCCAGAAAATTGTCCTGCACAAGCAATAGTTTAGAACGACTTGCTTTCGCTGACTAAAACGGGTATCTTTTTAAAGAATTATCTTTAAACTGCTGCATAATGAAATAAAATTTCAAAATTTTAAACCATATTTTAAAAAATAATGCTAACGACGTAATCCTTATGTCCTGTAAAACTGTATGTTATGAGACTTAGGTGGTATAGACGACTAACTGCCATAACCGGTATGATTTTACTATATGCTGTAAGCGTTACCAGTATTTCGGTATATATCGGGGGGTATCCCTGCCTACAATTCATTCAAGGAGGGCATATGAAAAGAAAAACGTTTATGATAACTGCCGTTTGTACGATGCTGCTAGGTACTTCACCCGTATTTGCAAACAATGAACTTCCTTTTGGACCCACAATTGAAAAGGAGGAGAAACTCACAATCCCATCTAAGAAACCACACCCTATATTTACATGGAATTCAACTATCATACCCGTTACAAGTGTACTTCATCCAAGCTCCGCACGTGGAGCAGGCATGGTGGAAGCACCTCTCAAGCAAATCGATCAAATTATGAACCAAGCCATTTCACAAAAGTTAATGCCGGGGGCGGTCACATTTGTGGCGAGAGCTGGAAAAATTGTTAAACATGACGCATATGGCTATTCAGCGCAATATACCGATAGTAAGTTCACAGAAATGGAAAATCCCATTCCTATGGAAAATGATACAATTTTTGACTTAGCGTCAATCAGCAAGATTTTCACTGCTACTGCAGTAATGATTCTCTTTGAAAAAGGGTTATTTAATCTCGATGATCCAGTAGCCAAACATATCCCTGAATTTGCTGCAAACGGGAAAGAAAACGTAACGATTCGTCAGTTGTTAACCCATACCTCTGGCTTCACTGCTTGGATTCCGTTGTATTCACAGGGGACTTCAAGAGAAGACAGGCTGCAGTTGGTATTAAACCAACCATTGAAAAATGCACCTGGCACGACATACGAATACAGTGATCTAAACATGATTACGTTAGGTATGTTAATTGAGCATTGGTCAGGTATTCGTCAGGATCAATTTGTCTACGAGAACATTACAGCACCTTTAGGAATGAAGGACACAATGTACAATCCGCCAGCTTCGTTAAAACATCGCATTGCAGCGACTGAATATCAGGCAATACCAAATCGCGGTCTTGTCTGGGGCGAAGTTCATGATGAGAATGCTTGGTCGTTGGATGGTGTTGCTGGTCATGCCGGCGTGTTCTCAACAGCTAATGACCTCGCTAAACTTGCCCATATTTTTATTAATGAAGGCGAGTATGGCGGCAAGAGAATCTTAAAGCCAGAAACCGTACAGTTGCTGCTGCAAAACCAGAATGCTGCATTCCCTGGGAATGACCATGGACTGGGCTGGGAGCTTGGCCAGGGCTGGTATATGGATGCATTATCAGAAGGTACATACTCTTTTGGCCATACGGGGTATACTGGTACTTCGATTGTAATAAGCCCCAACAATAAAACAGTGGCGATTTTACTCACCAATCGTGTCCATCCGTCAAGAAATATGGGTTCAATGAACCAAACCCGCCGCTTATTTGCTAGAAATGTAGCTGATTCGATTCCGGTCTCGATTCCAGGTAAGAGTGAGGCATGGTTTGCTGGGTACGGCGATAAGCTCAATCGAGTAATGGAAACCACTCTGGATTTAGCGAATGAAACTAAACTGTCTTTCTCTACTTGGCATATGATTGAGAATGTCTGGGATAGTGGAACTGTAGAGATCTTTAGAGATGGCAGTTGGCAGCAACTTGCCTTATTAACAGGAACAAGTGATGGATGGGAAAAGAAAGAATTGACGATACCTAGTGATGCGACAAAATTGCGGTTCATTTATCAAACGGATGGATCTACAAATTCACGCGGCTGGTATATTCTCAATCCAAAACTGGATTCAGGAGATGTACTTTCTTTTTCAAAAAATGAATGGGAACTAAGAGATTATTAAATAAACAATAACTTGAGGAGGAGAAACATGCGAAAATTAGTAAAGTCATTATTCACCTCATTTCTCGGATTTGCGCTGCTGTTTACAGGAATTCCATTGTCAGGGGCGGCAGCTGCTTCGGAAATTAAAGATTTAGTGATAGACCTCAATGTCCCGCAAGTTACACGGGAAGTAAGTGAAAACAAGCTTGATTTAAACGCACTCCATGTTTATGAAAATGGCCGTTTTATGATGGCTTCTGAAAATGTAAAATGGAAGTCTTCTAATAAGAATGTTGCATCTGTTTCGAAAGATGGAGAAGTAACGTTATCTGGTCACAATGGGAAAACATTTATATCTGTCAGCGATGGCAGCTATAGAGATAGGATTTCAATTCAATTCAAAGGAAACCAAGATAAGGTTCTTGTTGAAAAAGAAAAAGGCACACGCTATGACCTTATCGGCAGTGCGATCAAGAATATGAGCATGGAAGAAAAGGTCGGACAAATGCTAATGCCTGACTTTAGAACATGGAAGGGTCAGAATGTAACCGTAATGAATGATGAAATTGCTAAGCTTGTAAAAGATTATCATCTTGGCGGTGTTATTTTGTTCCGTGAAAATACGGTGACTGCTGATCAAACAACTAAGTTAGTCAGCGCCTATCAAGATGCTGCTGAAAAGTATGGACTGTTAATCTCGATTGACCAAGAAGGCGGAATCGTGACACGTCTGCAAACAGGTACCGATATGCCAGGAAATATGGCTCTTGGTGCAACACGCTCAGAAGAAACAGCTGAAAAGGTTGGTAAAGCAATTGGAGAAGAGCTAAATGCACTCGGGATTAATATGAATTTTGGCCCGGTGCTAGATGTAAACAACAATCCAGATAATCCTGTTATCGGGGTTCGCTCTTTTAGTGAGAATCCTGAGTTAGTTGGAAAATTAGGTAATGCCTATATTAAAGGGCTTCATGAAACGGGAACAGCTGCAACCGCAAAGCATTTTCCAGGTCATGGTGATACGGCAGTTGATTCACATATTGGACTTTCTGAAGTACCACATGATATCGATCGGTTGAAAAGGGTGGAATTATATCCATTCCAGCAGGCAATGGATGCGGGAATTGATGCGATTATGACTGCACACGTGACCTTCCCGAAAATCGATGATACAAAAGCCATTTCTAAAAAGGATGGAACAGAAATTGCTGTACCTGCAACGCTCTCTCATAAAGTATTAACAGGGCTAATGCGTGAAGATATGGGCTTTAAAGGAGTAATTGTTACCGATGCGATGAACATGGGTGCTATCTCAGAACATTTTGGTCCAGTTGACGCAGCAATCCGTGCGGTTAAGGCAGGAGCTGACATTCTCTTAATGCCAGTTGGGATTGAAGCTGTAGCCAATGGAATCTATGCCGCTGTTAACTCTGGTGATATTTCAGAAGATAGACTTGAGCAATCAGTTGAGCGGGTTTTAACTTTGAAACTAAATAGAAGCATTGTTAAGGCAGAGGTAGAAAAAAGTCTTGATGAAAAGGTAGCAAATGCATTTCAAGTCGTTGGATCACCTGAACATAAGGCAATTGAAAAAGAAGCAGCAGAAAAATCGATTACGCTTGTAAAAAATGATGCGGTTCTTCCTCTTAACGTTTCACATGAAGATAAAATTGTTGTAGTTGGTGGTTCTGGATTCTCCATTAATCTCCTTGCAGATGAGGTCAAAAAGCACCATCCTGGCGCTGTATATGTGAATGCTTCAGGCCCACTTAATGCTGGACAACTAGCACAGGTACAGGGTGCGAAATACATCATTGTCGGAACCTATACCTCTAGTGTTGGGGGCAGGGCTCAGGATGCCAGCCAAATGGTGATGACAAGACAACTTATAAAGACTGGTGTACCCGTCATTGCAGTTGGCGCTAGAAATCCTTATGACGTTATGTCATATAAGGATGTAGATGCGTATCTAGTTCAATATGGTTTCAGACCAGCGAGCTTTGAAGCCGCAGCAAACACCATTTTTGGCAAAAACAATCCAACTGGAAAGCTGCCAGTAACCATTTACAACCATGATGGCAGTGTACTATATGGTTTTGATCATGGGTTAGGATACTAGGTAAGACAAGGAGGAGGAATACTTTTGAAAAAGTGGTTAACAAGTATATTGGTTCTCGTTTTACTGCTGTCAACAGTTTCGGCGGCTTTGGCCAAGAATGATAAAGAGAAAAAGAATAAAAAGTTCCGTTTGGGCATCGAGGTTTTACTAAAGGATGAAATTGATTTAATCAAAGATAAACGCGTAGGTTTGATTACCAATCCAACCGGAGTGGATCAGAACGTTACAAGTATCGTGGATCTACTTTTCAATAATCCTGATGTAAACCTGACTGCTCTTTACGGTCCTGAGCATGGCGTACGAGGAAGTGCACAAGCAGGTGCGTATGTTGAACAATATACAGATGAAAAAACAGGACTTCCTGTTTACAGCTTATATGGCAAAACAAAAAAGCCGACGCCTGAAATGCTGAGTAATGTCGATGTATTGTTATTTGATATTCAAGATGTTGGAGCGAGGTTCTATACGTACATTTATACAATGGCTCTAGCTATGGAAGCAGCCAAAGAGAACAACATTCCGATTATTGTTCTTGATCGTCCGAATCCAATCAGCGGAACAAAAGTCGAAGGACCTGTCCTTGAGGATAAATACTCTTCGTTCATCGGTGAATATCCGATTCCTGTCCGTCACGGTATGACTGTTGGGGAATTAGCCAAGCTTTTTAATAGTGAATTTGGTATTGGTGCCGATTTAACGGTAGTGGAAATGGAAGGCTGGAAGAGGAACATGTATTTCGATGAAACGCCATCAGAATGGGTCCTTCCGTCACCAAACATGCCTACTTTAGAAACTGCAGTTGTCTATCCAGGGGCTGCCCTTATTGAAGGAACAAATGTTTCGGAGGGAAGAGGAACAACAAAGCCATTTGAATTGATTGGAGCTCCGTTTATCAATAGTGACAACTTGGCGGCGAAGCTAAACTCTTACAAATTACCTGGTGTCACCTTCCGTGCGGCATCGTTTATACCGACTTTCTCGAAACATGCAAATGTATTAAGCCATGGTATTCAAATTCATGTTACAGATCGGAATGCTTATAAGCCGTTTGAAACAGGATTGTACATCGTTAAAACGATCCATGATATGTATCCAAACGACTTCCAATTTAGAGCACCGAGTGCTGCAGGAATCTCCTTCTTTGATAACCTTGTCGGCAATGGCTCTATTCGCGCTGATATTGAAGCGGGCAAGACTGTTGAGGAAATGAAATCGGCATGGCAGTCTGGCTTAGACGAATTTATCGAGATTCGTGAAAAATATTTATTATATTAATAGGTATGAGGAGGCCTTCTTTTTAGGAGGTCTCTTTTTGCAGTAGAATTAATCAATGGTTTGATTAAAGTAGAAAACTGACTGGAAAAGTCGAAGTTTGTATTTTCAGGGAAATAACAAACCTTTAAGATGGTTGTCGGAAATAAAAAAAGGGCTTTAGAAGGCCCTTTAATCAATCTTTCAAATATCAAGTTCTTTTCGAAGTCCAATTATATAGGAACTGTCTACCCCTAGGAGTTCTGCTAAAATTTTTTCATTCGCCTTTGGGTTCTGTTTCAACAATTTTTTAAGCATTTTCTTTTGTGCTTTACGGTCTGTCTTCATCTGCTTATTTTCTTCTGTAGTGTTCGTCTCTGCTTTCAGCACCGAACTTTCTTCATTAGCTTCCGTCTCTGCTTTTAGCACCGAACTTTCTTCATTAGCTTCCGTCTCTGCTTTCAATACCGAATTTTCTTCTGTAGTGTTCGTCTCTGCTTCCAGCTCTGAATTCTCTTCAGCATGTGATTCATTTTGTTGGTTGGTTAATAGTGATAATTCCCCGTTTAACCAATCAAGTTTTTCTTTGTACTCTCCAATCAATGTTTTTTGATTTTCATTGGTTGCATTTAACTCTTCTACTTGTTTATGAAGTTCTATAATTTCCTTTTTGCTATTTTCAAGACTCACAGCAAATGACGAAATGATTTGTTCCTTAGTGCCAATTACTTCTCTAAGATTTTGTAGCTGCATTTCTTGCTCAGCTACGATACTGCTTAACCCCCCAATCAATGATTGATTTTTTTCATTGGTAGCATTCATTTCGGCTACTTGATTTTGAAGTTCTGCTATTTCTTTATTGCTATTTTCAAGGCTTGCGGTAATTGAAGCTATATCGTCTTCTTTAGTTGCCAATTCGTCTTTTAAACAGATTTCGCGTTTTAACATGTTTGCCGCTAACTCATTAATTCGAACCGTAAGTGCCTCAAGTTCAGAAAATATTTGATCACCGTTGTTTCCGTTTATATCATGAATTTCATTATCTACATTGAATGTACTTTCTGCCATTCCTTACACTCCCCTTTTGGTTTACTCCTTTAAGTCTAAAATAATTGTCATAGGATCCAGAAAATCTTTCACATATTAATATTAAAATATGATGGTAAGAGAAAAATGGAATGGACAAGTATCTAAAATTAATGATAAATAATAAAAAAATCTTGCTTCAAATCTAATTTATGTTACAAAGGTGGCAGCGAATGATAGGATGGAGTTTTATCAAATTTCCCTCTTACATGACAAAAATGTCACTTTAGATGATGTTATATCGATGGTTGAATTAGTTAAATTTAGCTTTAAGAAAATCATATCGCTGGGCGATATACCTTGTGAATTATTTCTAGTTAGAGTATATCGCTACCCGATACGCCCAACTTTCAGAACAATGATTGGTAAGAAAAAGGGGGATTGTCGCTTTTTTATTTGTATCGCTAGGTGATATGGCTCTTGAAAATCCTTATATTACCCTTCATATTTAAAATAAAAAGGGTGGACAGAAATGCGAAACGATATTCAACCGTTTGAACGTTCTTTCACTTCTAAGGAAGTGGCAGAGGAGGCTGGGATTGCAACACCTACTGTTCGAAAGTATGGACAAATCTTAGAACGAAGTGGCTATGAATTTTTAAAAGAGGGAGACCGGCGTATCTTCGTTCAATCCGACATCGAAGCACTTATAGCGTTACGCGATACGGACAAGCCCCTAGACGATACTGCAAAAGAGCTTGCAAATCAACAAAAAGAAAGATTAAAGGGTCTAAATGAAACAGAGATTGCCATATCCGATACGGATGAAAGTCTACCCCAAGATCCCAATCACCTAAAAGAAGTATTTACGTATTTAGCCAGTGAACTTGCTGCCACGCGTGAAATGAATGTCCAAGTCATAAACGATTTGACTGATCTTAGAAATCAAGTTTCCAGGCTTAAACAAGATCATCATGATCTTAGCTCTAACATCTCAAATTCGGCACAAAAAACACAAACTAGAATTGAAAGATTATCCGAACAGGAAAAAATCCATTACGAAACATTGCTGGAACAGGAAAAAGAAAAGAGTGAATATTTACAAAGAGAATTAGAAAACCTCAGGGAAGAAATGAAAAAAGAGTGGATTTCACAGAATGAATTTAATAAACGTTTAGAAAAATCGATAAGAAATCCTAAAGATAAATGGGAGTGGATTTTCTCCATATTCCGTAAGTAAAGTAGTTAAGACTCTTAACCAAGTTGGTTGAGGGTCTTTTAAATTTTATAAATAATTCCTTTTGACATCATCCTGACATCTATAGGCGTTAAATTTATAGTACAAGGTTCGGCAAGTCCAGGGGCCTACAAATGTTAGTAATATCAGGAGGTAATATAAATGAAAAAGTCGGTAATAGGATTAACGGTTGCAGGCGTTTTATTACTCGGAGGTTATGCTTCTACGACGTTCGCAAATGAGGACACAACTACTAGCACAAGTACAAACGTTGGAAATTTTATGAAGGGCTTTAAAGGCATGTTAGGTTTTGGACATAAGGGTATGGATTCAGAAGAATTATTGGCTCAAGCGAAGGACCTAGGAATTGAAACAACCGGTAAGGATGCAGAAACGTTAATGCAGGAAATCCAAGAAGCACTCATAAAACAGGAAGCGAAGGATTTAGGTATCAAGACAACGGATAAGGATTTTGATACTCTTGCTCAGGAAGTACAATTAGCAAAGCTGCAAGAAGAAGCAAAGTCATTAAAAATTGAGTCAGAGGGAAAGGATGCACAGACACTGCGTCAGGAGATCCGTTTAACTGAGCTTCAGAAAGAAGCGAAAGAGCTGGGAATAACAACGGATGATAAAGACGCAGAAACTTTAAGGCAGGATATCAGGCAAGCTGAACTGAATAAGAAAGCAAAAGAGTTAGGCATTACTACTGATGGTAAAGATTTAACCACACTAACACAGGAAGTCTATACAGCAACGGTTAATAAAGAGGCTAAAGAATTGGGTATAAGTGTCGAAGGAAAAGAAATTAACGAAATTGCCCAAGAGGTTTATAAGGCCAAAGTAAAAGCAGACGCAAAGGAATATAATATTACAATCGACGGTAAAACGATTCAACAGATTGCTGAAGAAGTGAGAGAACAAAAAATTACGAAATTAGCAAAGGACCTTGGAATTTCAACTACAGATAAATCAACAAAAGACATAATGAGTGAAATCAAGGAAAAGGATGCAGCGAAGTTAGAAGAACTACTCGGTAATGAATCATTCGGAATGTTTGGCAAAGGAATGGGTGGCGCTGGACATAGAGGTGGTGGACATGGCGGCGGAATGCATGATGGCGGAGAAGCACAACAGGGAGTGAGTGGCACGGCTGATAGCAGCAGTAAGGGAGTTTAAACATACTAGTAAAATCCTCGGTATATTCCACCCGAGGATTTTCTAGTATAGCTAAAGAGATTGGAGGTTGTTCAGGTAATGAAAACCATTTTGGTTGTGGAAGATGAAAAGACAATCTCAAGAGTATTAGCTGTGTATTTACAGCATGCGGGCTATAATGTCGTACAAGCTTATGATGGAGATGAAGCATTGCGTTTATTTCATGAGAATTCCCCAAATCTTGTATTAATTGACGTTATGCTGCCTGGGAGAGACGGCTGGAGTATCCTAGAGGATATTAGAAAAGTAAGTGCTTGTCCGGTGATTATGCTGACAGCTCTAGGGGATATTGATTACCGATTAAAAGGGCTAAATCAGGGGGCAGACGATTATATAACGAAGCCCTTTGTCGGTGAAGAAGTTATTGCTCGTGTCCATGCTGTACTAAGGCGCTCAGGTAATGTCCTTGATAGCGATAATAGTAAGCAGTTTGGCAGCTTAAAAATAAATCTTGATGCTCATATCGTAACCATTAATGGTGAAGAGGTTATCTTAACCCCAAAAGATCTTAGTTTGCTTATCTATTTGGCGGAGAGGCCGAATAGAACATTTACAAGAGACGACCTAATCGAAAGTGTCTGGGGTATGGATTATGAAGGCAGTGATCGTGCGGTGGATTTAGCGATAAAACGGATACGGCAAGCATTGAGTGAGTGGCCGGACTCGCAAGGTGAAATCCGAACTCATCGCGGATTGGGGTATCAATTCTGTGTTTACGAAAAATAAAAAAAGGACGACGTTGCTTAAGTACTGGACAACAAGATACCTTGCTACACTTATAATTGGACTAATCTTATTAGGTGCAGGATCTTTATGGTGGATTCAAAAAACCACTTTAGAGAATCGTTTAAACTTAATGGAATATTTAGCCGTTGAAACAGCAAATCGAGTGACTCAAACAAATGGAATGATGGAAGTTGACCCGTTTTTTAATCGTATGCTCGAAGAAAGGGCTAGAGTCCTTCAATTAGAAAAAGAGCCAGAGCTATTTATCACAGACTTAAGTGGGGAAGCAATTTTTTCAAGACCGCGCCATATGAACCCTGGTAGAATGGGACCACGGAATCAAAACAACATTGATATTCCAAGTGAAGTTTTCGAGAACAAAGAAACCATACAAAGGCTGGAAGTAGCAGATATTGGTGTTATGTATTCTGTCAAATCTCCTATTTTGGAAAATGACAAACAAATTGGCTGGGTTGTACTAATGCAAAGTGCGGATGAATTGTCAGAAGTTAATCAAGAATACCGGCTATTATTTATTTTATTAGGCGGTTTAGGATTATTAGGGTGGCTTGTGATCTACCTGCTCTCAAAAAAGATACTTAGACCCATTCAAGACGTTGCCCATGCGGCAGCGCAAATTAAAGAGGGGAATTATGACCTCAACTTGAATACAGATTCAAACGAACAGGAAATATTTGAACTCGTCAGTTCCTTTGCTCAGATGACGAATCGCCTAATGCAGCTAGAAAAACTTCGAGCTGAATTATTAGCTGGTGTTACTCATGATCTCAAAACACCGGTAACATCTATAAGTGGGCTTGTTCAAGCGGTGCGTGATGGGGTTGTTACCGGGGAGGAACGGCAAGAATTTCTTGATATTACCCTAAAGGAAGTCACAAGGCTCCAAACGATGATTGCGGATTTATTAGATTTTAATTCATTAGCTGCAGGGGCTTTTTCAATCAGAATGGAAAATTACAATATGAATGAGCTTGTTCAGAACATTGTCCGTGAATGGGGTCTCACAAAGCCGCAACATATTGATTATCAAGTAGTTGTACCTAATGAAACCCTGTATCGGAACATCGATCCATTGCGGTTACAGCAAATTATGATCAACCTGTTAAACAACTCATATCAGTCACTTGATGGTCAGGATTCAATACTAGTAATGCTCTCAGAGAGTGGCATTGACATAAAAGATACGGGTTCAGGAATTCCTGAAGCAGAACAGGCATATGTATTTGAAAGGTTTTTCCGAGGAGAAATGAAGAAATTAAAGGTGAGAGGCCTGGGCTTAGGGTTGCCTTTCAGTAAAATGCTTGCAAACGCCCTTAATGGAGATTTAATTTTAACCGAAAGCAGCAGCAGAGGAAGTACGTTTTCGATAATCTGGAATAAGGAAAATCCAATACGATAAAAATTGGCAATCGAAAACGCCTTTGAATTTGAATTACTTATGCCTAAGGGATGAAGAATAGTCCTAAGAGGTGAAAAGCGAGTGACAGTAATTACTACCTTTAAAGAAAAGCGTCGCGATAAACAAATAAAATACGAGCGGTCCGTTCTAAAGGACTTGTCAGTTAAAACGTTAAAAGAACGGGTGCAGCAGTATTTTGGCTCATCCAGAGTTGCATCAAGTTTTATCATGAATACAGGTATTGAAGAGGCCTGTTATGATGTAGCATTAGAAGCCTACTTATTAGGGGCTAAATTTAGCAAATTTGGTTATTATGGTGAAAATATAGATGATGTACGAAAACGTTGTTCTAGAGAAGAGAAGCATTTAATTGATACACTCTACAATTTTCTTCTTTATTGGGGTAATGGGGAAGAAGGAACCATGAGCGAAACGCTTTATTATTCCTGCGAGGGTTATATCGATGCTTGGTGGAAAGAAGGATATGAAAAAGCTCAAAGACGCCGCAAGCTGAGATTACATTAATGAAATAGCTTGATCACGAGCCAGGATTAGATATCCTGGTTCTTCACATTTCTTCCTGTTCTAAACAAGTCCCTTGTCCCATATAGTTAAGTGAATAGGGACGAGCGGGAAGGAATGATTTTGGTGTCAAAGAAAAAATTAAAGGTCATTGGTTTTTCTGTTGGCTTACTTCTTTTATTTCTGATTTTACAATATGATTTTGTAAAGGAAAATACATGGGGCGATTCTTGGAGTCTTCCACTTTCCGGCAAAATCATATTACTTGACCCAGGACATGGCGGTCCAGATGGTGGAGCAGGGAATTCCAAAGCATTAGAAAAAGACATTGCCTTGGATATTTCATTAAAAGTCAGAGACTATTTGCAGGAACAGGGTGCCTTAGTGGTCATGACCCGTGAAACAGATAAAGATTTAGCTGATGAGGACACAAAAGGATACAGTAGAAGAAAAGTGGAAGATCTAAAAAAGCGTTTAAAAATGATAAACAACTCCGATAATGATTTCTTTGTCAGTATTCATTTAAACGCGATTCCATCATCAAGATGGAGTGGAGCCCAAACCTTTTATGCGCCACATTTTAAAGAAAATGTCAAAGCCGCAAAATTTATTCAAGATGAGCTGATCGTGAATTTAGAAAATACGACAAGAAAAGCAAAGCCAATTAATTCTGTTTATATTTTAAAGCATGCTAAAAAGCCTGGGGTGTTGGTAGAAGTAGGATTCCTTTCAAATCCAAATGAAAGAGAGCAATTAAAAAAGGAAGCTTATCAGGAGAAGATAGCAGCATCCATCTATCAAGGTGTGCTTCGTTATTTTACCAATGAAAAGGAATTAAAGATAGAAGATGAGTAAAGGTGTTTAATCACCTTCTTTTTTTTGGAATAGTAATGGATGTGATTCATTTAACTGTTTCTAGAAAAGAATATGGTATACTGAAAACTGGAAACGAATTCATTAGGTGAGGTGTTTGTTTACATGTTAACCGAAGTAAAAGTACGTGAAGTACTAGGCAGCTTAAAAGAACCATTTTTACATAAAACTTTAGCTGAATTAAACGCTATTGAAGAAATTAAAATTAAAGAAGAGAAAAGCCATGTGAGCGTGAAATTGCAGATTGCTAAAACCGGCACCGCTGAACAATTACAGCTTCAAACACAAGTGGTCAATTTACTAAAAGAAGCTGGTGCCCAAACGGTGGGGATCCGTTTTAGTGAACTGCCAGAAGCTGTATTAGCGGAACATCGTTCAGCTGCGAGTGAATCTGAGGACAAGGGATTACTATCTTCTAATAAAACAACATTTATTGCAATTGCAAGTGGTAAGGGTGGAGTAGGTAAATCGACCGTATCTGTTAACCTTGCGGTGGCTCTCGCACGACTAGGCAAAAAAGTTGGCTTAATTGATGCAGATATTTACGGCTTTAGTGTTCCGGATATGATGGGAATTACGAAGAGACCAGTCGTAAGAGGCGAAAAAATACTGCCAGTTGAGCGCTTTGGAGTAAAAGTCATTTCCATGGGCTTCTTTGTAGAAGATAATTCCCCGATTATTTGGCGCGGTCCGATGTTAGGAAAAATGCTAAATAGCTTCTTTAATGAGGTCGAATGGGGAGAGATCGAGTATTTGCTATTAGATTTACCTCCTGGAACGGGAGATGTTGCATTAGATGTTCATACGATGCTTCCGGCTTGTAAGGAAGTAATCGTAACAACACCACATCCAACTGCAGCGTTTGTAGCAGCACGTGCAGGTGCAATGGCATTACGCACCGATCATGAAATTTTAGGTGTTATTGAAAATATGGCGTACTTTGAAAGTAAGCTAACAGGTGAAAAAGAATATGTATTCGGTAAAGGCGGCGGAGATAAACTAGCTGAGGACTTGAACACAGAAGTCCTTGGCCGCCTGCCTCTAAATCAGCCTGATTGGAATGATGATGATTTTGCACCGTCAATCTATCAAGAAGATCATAAATTAGGAAAAATTTATTTAGAAATTGCTGAAAAAATGACAAGTCGTTTGAAAAAGTAAAAGATAAATGCCTCTTCCAAAAAGTTGGAGGAGGCATTTATTTTCACCTAAGGCTACTTTTTCTCTTCAGCTTGCTGTTTTTCTTCCGCCGCCTTTAAGAGTAACTCCTGTATTTTTATTTTATAAAGAGGGCTTTCTAGTGTTTCAGAAATGACAGTTTGAAGATGTTCTCGATATTCTTTACTTTTTAACGCATCGGCCATTTCCTTTTGAATTTCAGGTTCTTTGAAAACCTCAATCATCATGGCTCTATACTCAGGGTCCTTCATTAAATCCTTCAAAAGCTGTTCATTCTCGGCCCTCATGTTTTTTGCAACGCCCTCGGCGAATTTGGCATCACTAAAGGTTTTTTTCCAAATTTCTGTCGCAGCTTCAGAGGTCAGGGTTTGTTGAATGGTATCAGACACCACTTTTTGGTCCATTACCAGCGTTTCTTTCATCTTATCATCTGCCATAACCTCTTGTAGTGCTTTCTTGCCATCATCTGTTTTAAGTATATCAACAACCATTTTTTTTGTTGCTTCATAATCTATTTGTTCTCCACCGCTAGCTTCAGGGGAGGCACAACTAGACAGAAGCATAGTGATTAGCAAGGGGAGTATCAGCTTTTTTACTTTCATTTAGAAAGCTCCTTTCACATAATAGTCCTTAATTTTTAGGATGAAGAAAAGAGCCTTAGATTATGCGTACAGATATTGAAAAGATGGATTTTTTATAATTGGATTGGTACAATCATTATGGTATTTATTTTTTGTTATTGGAGGATAATTGTGTGACGAGTCGTATTTGGGTTAGGCTGTTTATGACTACGCTATTAATAGGCGGAATTACATCAGCAATTGTTGGATTTATAATCAATTGGAATGAGTATGTACATTATTTTATCGAATTTCGTATCATTAATATATTATCCGCCCTTTTTTGGTTTATATTATGGGGTTTTCTTTATAGTGTTGTTAGTCAAATGGGCTTCTTTGCCTATCTAACTGTTCACCGCTTTGGCTTAGGCATCTTTAAATCCGTATCACTTTGGAATGGAGTTCAAGCAGTATTAACATTATTTGTGTTATTTGACCTTGTGTATTTACGCTATGAGACCTTTGCAAAATCAGGGGACAGCCTATACCCTTATATCGGGTTGGCAGTATTGTTGTTAATCCCTGCATTGGTGATTGCATGGTATAAAGCAAAACAAACAAATCGTGAAGCGTTTATTCCAGCACTCTTCTTTATGATTGTGGTAACGGTTATAGAATGGTTCCCTGTGTTACGTGTAAATGAGTCAAGCTGGATTTATCTCATGTTGTTTTCCTTACTAGCTTGTAATGCTTATCAAATATTAATTCTTCATAAACTAAATATGCAATCACAACAACAAAGACAAAGCAGGAAATCTTCTACAAATAAGATAACAAAGTCCTCTAAAAAAATAAGCAAAAAGACCGTCCATTAAAGTTAGATGGACGGTCTTTTTGTAACTATTTGATTTCCTTTGACTCGACGACTCCATTTGCTATTAGTTGTGAAACGGTAACCAGTTTCAAGCCTTTACCCTGCAATTCTTGGAGAATACCAGGTAAAGCATTGGCAGTCTGTTTAGCTGAATCAGAGGCATGGAGAAGAATGATATCACCTTTATCGGCCTTACTAACATTTTCTTGAATTTGCTTTACTCCAGGATTGGTCCAATCCTTAGAATCTACACTCCAATGAACCATCGTGTATCCATATCGTTCAGCTATCTTTAAGGAGCGTTGATCAAAATGCCCAGTAGGAGCCCGGAGAAGCTTGATGTCTTTAATATTTAACTTTCTGAAGGCATCCTTTGCTTTTGAGATATCTTTGCCGATTTTCACATCTTCTAATTCTGTATAATCTTCATAGGCATAACCAAGAATTCCAATTTCGTATCCTTCCTTGACAATCCGGCTGACAATATCAGGGTGCCTCTCAGCCCATGAACCAGCTAAAAAGAAGGTTGCTGCTTTTACATTTTCTTTTTTTAGTGCGTCTAAGATGGGTTCTGCTTTTTCATCGCCCCAGCCAATATTAAAGGTAAGAGCGATATCCTTTTCCCCTCGGTATACGGCCTTAGGACCGTCCTTTGTGGAAAAAACTGGGGTTAAAGAGAGATTTCCCATAAATAAGAACAACGCAGTAAAAAAAGCAGCAATTACTACTAAAAGAATTTGTTTTACAGATTTACCATTTAACACAAAAAATAAATTCATATATACCACCTCGTCCATTGCTATCCTTGTCTCATACCTATGCGAATTTTTAAATGAATATGATTAAGAAAAAAAATTATAAATTTTACTAATTTGGAAAAGACTACTATAACAACATAATTCATAAAGGGTGATCGAATGTTTGGGCTTCTCGTTAATGAAAAGGAAGTAAAAGAAATGGAATACCTAATAAAGCGTGAGATGGATGAAATATTATTTGATTTAAAAGATGATCGTATTGACCATATAGTAAAGCGCGCAATGGAAGAACGGTATAAGATTTTATTTACGTTATTCAAAAGAGTAGCCTCACCAAATGAATGTCTAAAGTACATGAGAAGGGATAATAAGAACAGGAAGAAAGGATAAATAATACTTTTAAAAAAGTAAGAAACTAATTTAATATATTTTGTTGACTTTTAAATAATATGTTGGTATATTAATAAACGTCGCTGCTGATGCAAATCAAATAACTTAAAAAAGTTATTGACTTTAAAAAGCAGTTGTGATAAATTTATAAAGTCGCTTTTGGGCGGCATAGTGAATTTGTTCTTTGAAAACTAAACAAACAAGAACGTCAACAAACAAATTTTTTAGCTTTTATTAAAAGCTAAGCCAACGTAACTTTTCGGAGCTATATCAACTTTCTTGGAGAGTTTGATCCTGGCTCAGGACGAACGCTGGCGGCGTGCCTAATACATGCAAGTCGAGCGAATCTTAAGGTGCTTGCACCTTTTGGTTAGCGGCGGACGGGTGAGTAACACGTGGGCAACCTGCCTGTAAGACCGGGATAACTTCGGGAAACCGGAGCTAATACCGGATAATCCTTTTCCTCTCATGAGGAAAAGCTGAAAGTCGGTTTACGCTGACACTTACAGATGGGCCCGCGGCGCATTAGCTAGTTGGTGAGGTAACGGCTCACCAAGGCGACGATGCGTAGCCGACCTGAGAGGGTGATCGGCCACACTGGGACTGAGACACGGCCCAGACTCCTACGGGAGGCAGCAGTAGGGAATCTTCCGCAATGGACGAAAGTCTGACGGAGCAACGCCGCGTGAGCGATGAAGGCCTTCGGGTCGTAAAGCTCTGTTGTTAGGGAAGAACAAGTATCGGAGTAACTGCCGGTACCTTGACGGTACCTAACCAGAAAGCCACGGCTAACTACGTGCCAGCAGCCGCGGTAATACGTAGGTGGCAAGCGTTGTCCGGAATTATTGGGCGTAAAGCGCGCGCAGGCGGTTCTTTAAGTCTGATGTGAAAGCCCACGGCTCAACCGTGGAGGGTCATTGGAAACTGGGGGACTTGAGTACAGAAGAGGAAAGCGGAATTCCACGTGTAGCGGTGAAATGCGTAGAGATGTGGAGGAACACCAGTGGCGAAGGCGGCTTTCTGGTCTGTAACTGACGCTGAGGCGCGAAAGCGTGGGGAGCAAACAGGATTAGATACCCTGGTAGTCCACGCCGTAAACGATGAGTGCTAAGTGTTAGAGGGTTTCCGCCCTTTAGTGCTGCAGCTAACGCATTAAGCACTCCGCCTGGGGAGTACGGCCGCAAGGCTGAAACTCAAAGGAATTGACGGGGGCCCGCACAAGCGGTGGAGCATGTGGTTTAATTCGAAGCAACGCGAAGAACCTTACCAGGTCTTGACATCCTCTGACACTCCTAGAGATAGGACTTTCCCCTTCGGGGGACAGAGTGACAGGTGGTGCATGGTTGTCGTCAGCTCGTGTCGTGAGATGTTGGGTTAAGTCCCGCAACGAGCGCAACCCTTGATCTTAGTTGCCAGCATTCAGTTGGGCACTCTAAGGTGACTGCCGGTGACAAACCGGAGGAAGGTGGGGATGACGTCAAATCATCATGCCCCTTATGACCTGGGCTACACACGTGCTACAATGGATGGTACAAAGGGCTGCGAGACCGCGAGGTTTAGCCAATCCCATAAAACCATTCTCAGTTCGGATTGTAGGCTGCAACTCGCCTACATGAAGCCGGAATCGCTAGTAATCGCGGATCAGCATGCCGCGGTGAATACGTTCCCGGGCCTTGTACACACCGCCCGTCACACCACGAGAGTTTGTAACACCCGAAGTCGGTGGGGTAACCGCAAGGAGCCAGCCGCCTAAGGTGGGACAGATGATTGGGGTGAAGTCGTAACAAGGTAGCCGTATCGGAAGGTGCGGCTGGATCACCTCCTTTCTAAGGATAATGCAGTCCTTGTGGACTGATAAACCGTTGACCGTTACTTGTTTGTTTAGTTTTGAGAGTGCAATTTCTCTCATAAAACATTTGCTCCTGCGCCGCAGTAGTTCGAGGAAGTAATACCTCAGCTCGTCGCAAGGCAGCATGTAGCTAAGCTCTGACGTTTAATCACGATGTGATTGAAATCAGTAGCCTTGTTCCTTGAAAACTAGATAATCGTAAGAAGAAGTCAAAGTAAAACCGAGAATCGCCATTTTAGTTTTTCTCTCTTATTTAATAAGAGTATAACCATTTAGGTTAAGTTAGAAAGGGCGCACGGTGGATGCCTTGGCACTAGGAGCCGATGAAGGACGGGACTAACACCGATATGCTTCGGGGAGCTGTAAGTAAGCTTTGATCCGGAGATTTCCGAATGGGGGAACCCACTGCTCGTAATGGAGCAGTATCTTTACCTGAATACATAGGGTATTGAAGGCAGACCCGGGGAACTGAAACATCTAAGTACCCGGAGGAAGAGAAAGCAAACGCGATTCCCTGAGTAGCGGCGAGCGAAACGGGACATAGCCCAAACCAAGAGGCTTGCCTCTTGGGGTTGTAGGACACTCAACATGGAGTTACAAAGGAACGGGGTAGATGAAGCGATCTGGAAAGGTCCGTCATAGAAGGTAAAAACCCTGTAGTTGAAACTTCGTTCCCTCCTGAGTGGATCCTGAGTACGGCCGGACACGTGAAATCCGGTCGGAAGCTGGGAGGACCATCTCCCAAGGCTAAATACTCCCTAGTGACCGATAGTGAACCAGTACCGTGAGGGAAAGGTGAAAAGCACCCCGGAAGGGGAGTGAAAGAGATCCTGAAACCGTGTGCCTACAAGTAGTCAGAGCCCGTTAATGGGTGATGGCGTGCCTTTTGTAGAATGAACCGGCGAGTTACGATCCCATGC